>NCHJ01000055.1 GCA_002256765.1 Bacteroidetes bacterium 24-39-8 | reverse complement strand
TTGTATTCGTAACTGTTATCATCTTTAACCTTATTCAAAATAGCGATGGCCTCACCATAGAGTTTGTTGTATTCCTGGGCATAACTGTCTTTATATGCTTTACGAATAACAGCATCATTTTGTGCAAATGAACTCATTGATGCCATTAATATGGCAACAACCATAATTTGTTTTCTTAAAATTTCCATTTTAAACCTCCTGTAATTGAATGTTGTGTGAATAATTGGTTTGTGTTGGTGACAATGGCGCGCTGTTCTAGGGTATATCCCAATTCCAATGTGCACTTGGGGGATAAACTGATATAGCTAACCAGACCGCCTTTAAATTGGTTTTGGTCCGGCGCATTGTAAAGATATTTGGCATCATTTTCAAACAGGTCCTTGAATTTTCCAAAAGTAGCGTTGGCTTCTAGCCAAACTCCTTTGTAAACTTTTGCTCCAAGCACTTGCTTAAAGTTGAATCCAGTTTCAGAAGGCCTATTTCTAATGGTGGCTGTACTAATTCCATAGAGATTCATATTTCCCTTTGGGTAATAACCAATTTGCAAACTTGCCTGACTAATACTAGTGTCAAACATGTTTGAATAAACGCCTTCTACCTGAATGTCAAAATAGTTGCCATGATATTTTAAAGCAGCAAATGCAGCATGGTTCTGATACGTACTTATATCAAAAACAGTATTGGCATAATGGTAAGCTGCTTTTAATTGCCAATGAGGATGAATATTAAAACTGAGTTTATTATAAAATTCTGTTTGATTTATACTACTTGTTTTTAATGGAGCCCCTGCAGGAGCACCTGTTACAGGACTATTAATAGATTGATTAAAATAAGTTCCAGCTAGATCCATAGTCATTTTACTGCCAAATCTGTTCTGAACTCCTAGGTATTGAAAAAAAGTATTTCCCCTTGTTATAATATCCGTTGTTTTATAACTTGATTCTATTCCTACTCCAGTTATTGCAAACCCTTTTTTTTCTTTTGCCAAAACTTCATCAGATAAAAATGGGATTTGCAGATTTGCCAATTCTGATTGATTTAAATAAGTTCTACAAAGCCAGATATAATAATGTGCGGTACTATTATAGGAATCGTTTTTTAAAACCTGTTCATAGTGAATAATGGCTTGGCTAAAGTCTGAGTTCATAAAAGCGGCATAGCCCATTCTCAGTCTCAATAGCGTAAAATCTTGTCCTACAGCCACCGCATTCTTACCATACTCCAGCAATTCTTTCCAGGATCCCTTCTCGTATAAAGCATAGGATTGAATATTTACAGCTTCATAACTAAGGGTTTCTTGTGCCTTTCCATAAAGGCTTAAGATCAAGAAGAAAAGGATGGATATTTTCTTTAAATACTGCATACGGCCTTAATTTTCCTGTCTTTAGAAATAAAATTGAATGCTGCTATATTCCCATTTTCTATTAGAATACTTGCCTCTTTGAGGGTTGTTTTTTTCCAGAGCAATTCCTGTATTTGACTACTATGAATATATTGCGTACTGCCTCCCATTTGATTACTGTCCATTGCCACAGTACTCTCAAAGCGTAAACGGATAAATAAATAGAAAGGCGCTAATAAGTCCTGTATCCATTTAATTGGGGTACTTACAAAACTATTCACTGGAAAATAATCCTTGATGGTTAAAGGCTTCTCTGAACTTAAAAGCACTTTGTAAGCAGTTTGGTAAAACTGATACAAGAGCGTATGCTTTTCTCCAAAATAATTGGTAAAATAAAATACGCTTCCGTTATTGATAAAATAGGCATAGGCGTTTTGCGCTTTACAATGAAAATAGGTTTCATTATAGATGGTTGTAAATACTTCCCATTCCTCTGTTTTAAAACCAGGTGCTTCCACTTTCATGATGAATCCCGGTTGAAAATTAAAAGCGGCTACTAATTGGGAATTGGGTTGAATATTGCTAACAAAACTTCCTTCTTGTGGAACTGTGAAATTTGAAAATGCCATATTTTGTTCATTCCTTGTTACAAAATAGGAGATTGGATAAGCGCGTGTTTTTGAACCAACATAGGGCGTGCTTTGTACTTGAAAATGCAAGTGTGGTTCAGGAGATCTTCCAGAATTTCCGCAGAGGGCAATAATATCTCCCTTTTTCACAAAAGCCCCTTTTGTAGTTTTAAAGGATTGTTTTTTAAGGTGTGAGAGTTTGCTATAGAGTCCTTCTGCGTGTTTAATCACAATGCTATTACCCCAGTTTTGCTGTACATTGTTTCCGCCAATTTCATTGTCCTCAATATGATCAATGATTTCTTCTACAATGCCATCACAGGGACAAAGCACTGGTTTGTTATAGCAATGAAAATGCTCGGGTAGATTTCCAGGCAATCTAAAAGTTTTCATTTCATTGTCAAGAATTACAAAATCCAAAGCCTTACTCCAATCACCTTGATGGGTCATTGATCCATCATATCCTTGGCTAACCACCCATTCACCCAAAAATGGCAATTGCAAGTGTTGGTAATAGATATTAAGCAACCTTTCTTTACCATTCACATACCTATATAAATTTTCTTCTGGGCTATAATACTGAATAGGGGTGAGGGCTAATTTAAGTTGCGTTTTGCGCAACCCTAGCATATACAAAAAAAGAATCACCGTAAGACAAAATGGAAGTGAAAAAAGCGGCACCCCAACTTGTAACATAAATGTGCCCAGTCCCGATACCATTAGATAGGCAATAGGTACCAATACCAATACCCAAAGAAAAGATCGGATAGATGGGATAATATAAAATCCACCCAATGCTACTGCTACAAGCATAAAATTGGTTCCCATATTATAAAACCCTAAAAATCCTCCGGAACCCATGGTATAGCTAAAGAATAAGGCAACTGCATAACCATAAACCATCAGTAGAAAAGCAATTCTAGAATACACCAGCAAGCCAATGGTCAGAATAATACCCGAAGCAATATTTACCTGAAATAAAATGGCGCTCATGCTTCTAAAAAAACCACTCATGTACTCTGGCATGTTCCAGTTTTCAATCCAACTAATCAAATCTACTAGTTTGCTTCCCCCAATAGCATAGGTTTCATTGTACCAATAAATCTGTCTATGCGTTAACCCAATTCCGTCAAAGCTTTTGGATGCCATTATAATAAGCGCTGTACTAATAATGAATGCCAATGAAAGGGCGGGTAAGCCGCGTTTATTTAAGATGGCATTTAAAACAGTAGATAAAAAAAGCGTTAGCAAAGACCCCACTATTAAGAGAATTGAAAAAGCTGTTCCAAATTCAAAATTGCTTCCCAATCCAAGTCCAAACAATACTACACTATAGGTTAAAAGTCCGTCAACGGTTTGTGCTCGGTTAAAACCCAATGCCTCTGCAGCAATCAAGGAAATGATTACAGCTAATAAACCACATGCTGCTGCAAAAGGTGTGATAAAAGAAACTAATAAAATAAAAGAAGCAAATAGTCTGTTCTTTGAAAAAAACAGCATGCCATAACTATTGAGTATGGCATTACCCAAGTGCTTTAAAAAACTATTTATTGCTATTGGCCTCACAGTCTTGTATTGATTGGTTACAAACTAAAATGCTGCAAATGATCAGGCATTTTTTCCATCTGTTCAATATACTCTAAAGTTTCTGCTTCTCTAATCAAATGCGTATTGCCCTTTTCATCAATCATGACCACATTGGGACGCATCTGAATAAACTGCATCCATTGGGTCATATTGTAAGCGCCTACTTTATGAACTACCACTTGGTCACCTCTGTTCAATAATGGTAGATTCACACTTTGTCTTACCACGTCAATATTCATACAAAGCGGCCCGTATAAAACCATGTCTTCTGTGTGATGTGTAAAGTCCTGAGCTGGACTAATCTTGTGTTCATACCAAAAAGAGGTAAATAGGATATTTACTCCAAAGTCCATGATAGTGGCCCTTCTGCCATCGCTCAAGCGCTTATTGGCTAGTACTGATCCTAATAAATATCCTGCATCATCAATCAGGGCTCTTCCGCTTTCTAAAATTAACAAGGGTAATTCGTTACTAGAGAAGCCTAATTGAAGCAAAGCATTGGTAATAGCTTCAGCAAATTCATCCACAGATGGAATGGTGTCTGACCCAGGTAAATAAGCACCGCGTAAGGTATTGGCAGAAGGTAAACCGCCGCCTAGGTCTAAGTATTGAATCTGGGTATTTAATTGCGTCTTAGCATTCATGGCCAAGTCACCCAACTTTTTAACTGCAATGGCATAGGCATCTGTTGACAGCATAAAAGTTCCAATATGACAGTGCAATCCGGTCAATTGTAATTTACCTGATGCTACAATTTTTTGAATAGCGGACCATGCTTGTCCATTTTCATAATTGAAACCAAATCGGTCCCACATAGGATAAATGCCCGTGTCCATATTTACCCGAATAGCTACCCTAGGTTTTTTACCCAATTCATCACTCAAATCAATGAGTTGATATAGTTCTTCAAAATGGTCTATATGAATCAGTGAATCATTGTTGATGGCCAATTTGAGTTCTTCATTGGTTTTTTCTGGACCATTAAAAATGATTTTATTGCCAGGAACTCCATTGCCAAGGGCTTTGCGATATTCAAATCCACTTACCACTTCTGCCCATGATCCTTCTTGATGAAAGACTTTGCAAACAGCATTGATATAATTGGTTTTATAACTCCAAGCAAACTGTACTTTGGGGTAACGTGTTTTAAAAGCACGTACCGCGTTTTGATAAGTTCTTCTAATAGTTCTTTCACTTATTACAAATAGGGGGGAACCATATTGTGCTATTAGGTCTTTTACCGCAACGCCATCAATTTGCTTAACGGGTTCGTATTCGGTTCTTGAACCATATTTGTTCATTAAACCGGCATTCATTTTTTGTATAGCAGGACTCTCGTATTTAAGCTTTTGCATCTTGTTTAGTTTGAGGGTTTATAATTCGCCAAAACCACTGATTTGTTGAAACTCTTTTACGTCTGTAATATGATCCCAAGCATATCGGATAAAGATCTTTCCTACCTCATATTCGGTAAATGGTTCAATGGTTTCACCTAGCGCCATTCTGGCTAGTGCCGCTGGTTGATTTTGACCAGCCGCTGCAGTTAGATAAATCCATGCAGGAAAACGGGGATTAATTTCCATGATATAGGGAGTGCCATCTGCTGTACGCATGATCTCTAATTCACAACCACCTTTCCAATGGGTAGCAGCTACAAATTTTTTGGCCAAATCAATCAAGGTTTCGTCTTCTATGGTAATTCCTGCCCAAGCTTTTCCCTTGTCTGTGATATAGAGCTTGCGCATGGGAATGCTACTTATGGTATTGCCTTTTCCATCGCCCAAAACGGCAATATTAATTTCAGTACCAGAAATAAATTGTTGCACAATAATGGGGAAGCCCCATTTAGCCGATAGCTTGTAAAAAGCTTTCTGAGCTTGTTCCAAAGTATGGGCAATAATGGCGTCATAGAATTTTCCTTTCACTACCAATGGATAGCCTAAATTTTCTGCACTAGCATATAATTCTGACTCATGATAGATGACTTGATCCTTTGGAACAGAGAGCCCATATTTTAAACCAAATTGGTACAAGTTTATTTTGTCCCTGGCGCTAAACTGTTCTTGGGTTGGAAGAAAACTAGCAATACCCATACTACGTAAAGCTGGTGCCATCTTCATGAAATTATACAACTCTGCATCAAAGTTTGGAATAATAAGTTGTAGGTTTTCCTTCTCTTGAATATACTCCAGTCTTTTAAGTAAGGCTTCTGTTCCTGCGGATGGATAAGGGATCTGATATGTTTTGTCTACAATATTATGTAAGTAGATACCTGGCTCCATGGTTTCATAAGAAAGACCAATGATTCTCACCTTGTCTGGAAAACCCTCTCGCAGTGCTCTAATCACTGCCACTCCTGGACCAGGGCTGTCAATAGCATTCAAACCGGTAACAGCTACGGTAAGTAGTTGATTGTTGGCAAGCATATTGTTAGATTTAAGGGTGAGATCAGTTGTCTAAAAGATTGGCATATTTAAGCTGGTTGCTAAAATCATCCCAGTCCTTTTCTAATTGTGATGCAGAAACCTCATAGGTAGCCATAATATGTACCTTGATGCTAGAAACTGGTGTGCCTTCTTTGAGCATACCAATAATTTCTGCTGCTATAGGATTGGCGGAGTAGGAATCTCCTGTACCTGGATTGAAAATGAATCCAGACTCGCTGGTGGCAATATTCTTTTTCAGATGCATGTTGTTGGTTTGAGTGGTTAATATTGTTCCTTAACCTATCAGAAGTAAAATCAAAATAAAACCTTTGTGCGCCATTGTTAAGTTCCTGTTAATCAGTTTGTTTAATAAGGCCTAAGTCTAACCCAGATATAATCATCCATCAAAACATTGTTTTTGAAAACAGCTTTTCTGCGAACCCCTTCAAGGTAAAATCCATTTTTTTCTAACACCCGCATAGATGCTTTGTTAATCTCAAAAACCTCTGCGTAAATGCGAACAATATCAAAATAATAATGACAGTATTCTACCATTTGTCTTACGGCTTCTGTTGCAATACCTTGGTTCCAAAAGGGTTCTCCAAGCCAATAACTGATTTCTGCAGAGTAGGCATACACATCACTATTCAAAATCAGACCAATACCCCCAATAGCTTGTCCGTCTAAGTCAATGGCAAGATTCACAATTGGGCTGGCTTCCTTCATTTTTTCCAACCAAGCTTTACCATCTTCCTCCGTATAGGGACTTGGAAAATAATTACGCAGGTTGTTCCAGACGGTAATATTATTGGCATATGCTACCAAGTTTGCTAAATCTGTATCGGTCCACTGTCTAATGCTCACTGCCATGTTCTAAAATATTGTTTGTTCAATAGTCCTGATTAGACGCTATTCATGGTAGAATCCTTTGCCTAATAATTCAATTTTACATCTTTAATGGTAGTAGGGAACCAAACCTGCATTTGGTTGCTTCCCCTATTGCACCAAGTATAGTAAGGAATAGCTATTATTTCTTTTAAAACGGTTTGTGCTTGGGTACCAGCTTCGTTGATTTCTAAACTAGGCAAACTGGCAACAAGTCCAATGATTTTCTCATCCAAAACTTGCATAGGCTTCTCTACAATGGATGCATTATTTGGAAACACAATATTCCAAGCCATGCCTCCATTGTCAGCACCTTCAATACAATAAACCAAGGGTCCTCTTTGTATGGCAATTCTTTGTTGATCTTGTTTGAGTACATCCTCTGCCTGAATTCTTTGAATAGGCATAGGAAGACGATATTCTACCATATCACCTGTTTTCCATTTGCGTTCAATCACATAATAGCCATTCACCAAGCTAGCAGCTACTGGCTTACCATTAATTAAAAGACTAGGTTCTGTTTTGTTAACCATAGCATAATGATAGAGCCCTCCCGGAACCACGGTGTTGTCTGACCAACCGGGTTTTCTAATGTGTAGTGCAAAACTATTGATGCCGTTGGCCGATATTTCAATTTTAATATTACCATTCAGAGGATATTCAGTACTAGTTTTAATGCCAATTTCTTGGCCATTCAAATTCATTTTTGTTTGGCTACCCACAAACAGATTTACATATAGACCCTTACTGTCTTTTGCATAAATATAATCGCCCAAAGAAGTAATTAGTCTGGCAATATTGGCTGGGCAACAAGCCGTTCCAAACCAAGCTTTTCTAGCGTGTTTGCCATTAGAAGCCAATGGGTTTCCGTAAAAAAACTTATCACCAGATAAACTCAAACCGTCTAGTGCACCGTTATACAAACTTCTTTCTAATACGTCTATGTATTTAGCATCGCCCGTTAGGGAATTCATGCGCTGATTCCAAAAAACCATGCCTACGGATGCGCAGGTTTCACAATAAGCCTGTTCATTGGGAAGGTCATAATCTACAGAGAAACCTTCATTTGATCCAGATGACCCAATACCGCCAGTTAGGTACATATTTCTATACACTACATCTTTCCAAACCCTTACCATGGCTGATAGATAACCAGTATCGCCCGTTTGAGTAGCTACATCAGCAGCGCCTGTATACATATACATGGCACGTACAGCGTGACCCGTAATTTCTGATTGTTGTTTTACGGGAACAACATCTTGCGCATAAGCCGTGTCTTTCCAATCAGTCCATGTATAACCCTTGGCATATTTGTGACCTCTTTCTTCCAATAACCAATCGGCCAGTTTTAAATATTTCTGATCCTTGGTAGTTTTATACAGTTTAACCAAGGCCAATTCTAATTCTTGATGACCCGTAACCCAATGGCGTTTGCCTGGTCCAAATAAGGCGTCAAAATGATTGGCCCAACGAATACATACATCCAAGAATTTTCTCTTGCCAGTAGCATTAAAATAAGCAACGGCTGCCTCAATCATATGACCTGCATTATAGTCTTCATGCATGCTCATATCGGTATACCTATTCTGTGGTTCATTCAGTGTATAAAAAGTATTTAAATAGCCGTCTGGTTGTTGGGCAGCGGCAATAATCTCTATCCACTCATCCGCCTTGACTTCTAGGGTTGCATCTGGATGATTTTTCAAAGAATAAGCCATGGCTTCTAAAGCTTTGAACACGTCTGAATCGTCATAAAAAATGCCCTCATGCTTTTCCCCTTTTTTTCTGGCCACTTTTTGAAAATTCTTCAAGCGAGGAGTAGCTGTTTCCGTTTGATAAATACAAGCTTTTAAAGTGGTGTTAACCAGTAAATCCTGTTTTGGTTTCCAAAACGCGTCATTGATGGTAACGGCAGAAAAGCTAATGGGCTCCATGGTGGATATTGGGGCTTGAGCCAAACCAATTTGCGCTCCAAATAGGGCAATCAGGGCCCAAATTCCTTTTTGTTGCATGATTTCAAACGTTTGAGATGGTTCTGTTAAATATACCCTCTTCCGGTCAAAATACCCATTTGAAGCAGCTTTGAATAGGTATCGCGGAGCGATATTATAAACAAAAAACATGTTTGTATGTGGAAATCTATGACCCCAAATTGGGTTACCTTTTTTTTAAAAGGGTATTAAAGCTTGAACAAAACACTCAAAATGTTACAAAAAACCTACTTCAAGACAAAAGATTATTGCAAAGTAAAATTCAGTTTCAGCCTTGAAAATGCAGAAACCATTGAAATCTTAGGTCTGAATAGCGATTGGGAAAACTCCATTGTTATGAGCAAGAAAAAAGACGGCAGTTTTGGCGTTGAAGTATCCTTGCCTAAGAATTCACAACACGAATTCAAATATCGCGTTAATGCTACCGAGTGGTTGAACGAGCCGGAAGCAGATAGTGTTAGCCCCAATGTATTTGGTGGTAACAATAGCGTGATCATCTTATAATTATTCTTTAACGCCCTGGTTTCCGGGGCGTTTTTTATTGTTTTCGTAGATTTTAATCCGGGGGGAGGAAAACTACGTCAATTAGTGAAAGGGCAGCCTCAAGTTGACCCTTTTGCCGTTATATGAGGTTTTGTTATCATGTAAATCTGTTTCCGCCTATTTTTTCTGTTCAAAAGAGAATTCACCGTTATATTGTGCCTCATATAAAAGCAATTGAACATGAATAGGAAAATTTCTCTGTTTTTGATGATGATTTTAGTGGCCTGCCAATATAGTATTGCACAGGATAAAACCGAATGGAAAGCCATTTTTGCTAGTATTAACCAAGAAGCTTTGGATCATTCAAGGGCTTATGAAACCCTAAAAGAAGCAACATCTACTATTGGTCATAGATTAACTGGATCTGCCAATGGCAAAAAAGCCGAGGACTACGCCTATAACCTACTTAAATCTTATGGGTTTACCCAACTCAGATACCAACCCTTTGAAGTAGAAAGTTGGAGTAGGGGAAATATTTCTGTGGCCATTGGAACAGACATAAACCATTTGGTGCCCATTAAATCTGTAACACTAGCGCATTCTCCTGTTAAAGCAGATGTTTCTTATGAAGTAGTTGACATGGGAAATGGATTAGAAGAAGATTATCAAGCGGCTCCTGATAAAGTAAAGGGCAAAATTGCCCTAGTATATTTGGGTGTTGTTCCAGGTTCTAAACCAGGCACCAAAACCCTGCATCGCTCAGAGAAAACGGCCATTGCTACCAAATGGGGTGCAAAAGGAATTATCATCATCAATACGGCAAAAGGCGGCATCTTATTAACAGGAACAGCCTCAGTGACAGGTAAATTAATTCCTATTCCAGCAGTATGTATTGGTATGGAAGACGGATTTCAATTTAGAGAGACTTTAAAAACGCAGAAATTATTTACGCATATTAAAATGGACAATATTTCTGGTTTAATTAAAGCCAGAAATGTGATAGCCACCATAAAAGGAAAAAAATATCCCAACGAAAAAATTGCAGTGGGTGGGCATTTAGATAGTTGGGATTTAGCAACAGGCGCTATTGATAATGGAATTGGTTCTTTTTCTGTACTAGACATGGCTCGCACATTTGCAAAACTTAAATTACAACCAGATAGAACCATTGAGTTTATCATGTTCATGGGAGAAGAAGAGGGATTGCTTGGCTCAAAAGCCTATGTAGACGCGGCTATCAAAGACAAGACCATTGACCAATTGCGTTATATGCTTAATTACGATATGACCAATGATCCCACTGGATATTCAAGTACTGATGAAGGAAGCAAAGCTTTGTTTCAATCCATTGGTACTATTGCCAATGCATTAGACAGCAGTTTTAAAAATACTTTCAGAAGCGGTGCAGGATTGCATAGTGATCATCAACCCTTCATGTTACAAGGCGTTCCAACAGGGGGTGCCGCTGGGGGTAAATTGCCCAATAATTCTGGACCTTGTTATCATGCGGATTGTGATAATTTTAGTTTGGTAGATAAGAAGGGAATGATAAACACTGTTCGCTTTAATGCCATGCTTGCTTATGGTATTGCTGACGCTCCTGTAATTACTGCCAAGCATTTTACTGATGCAGAAACAAAGGAATTCTTACTTAAAAATAACCTGAAAGAGCCATTGCAAATTGCGGGAGAATGGCGTTGGAAAGACTAGTCTAGTTGTTTAAGACTCTGGTTATAGATTCTTTGTAAATAAACAGATAGCCAAACACTTATTGAACCTACCAACAACCCTCCTCCAACATCAAGGGGAAAATGTTGTGCCAAATAGACCCTTGAATAACCCACCAGTAATGCATAGGTAAATCCAATGGGGGTTATCCATTTTTTAGGTACTAGCAAACAGGCCAAAAGAAAAATACATGTTGCTGTTGTGGTATGTCCAGAAGGGAAACTATAGAAACCATGAAGTTCCACACCTGGAACTGTATGAATCAATGATCTATCGGCAATTAAAGTTGTTGGTCTTGGTTCTGCGGTAAAAACATAATTTTTGATACCCTGTGCCAAAAGAGTAGAGGTACTGATGGTGCTGATCAATAGCACCAAATATTGTCTTTGTTTCCAAATAAAAAATAGAGTTATCGGAATCCAGATGAGTCCATCACCTAAATAAGTGCTGTATTCAAAAAATACATCTGCAAAGCCTCCTAAATCAAGATTGAAGAATAGAAATACAGGAACCTTGCCAATTACCAAGGATAGCGTAATCAATAAGATGCCAGCCATAATGGAAATCAGACTTCCTGTTTTTAAATATTTAGTTGCTAGGTGCTTCATTGTAGATTGATTCTAACAAATCTAATAAAAAATCCCGGCTGCCAATGGCAACCGGGATCTAAGCTATTTCAAAAGCATTTATTGAATACCTGCTAATTCTAAACTCCTTTTTTTCAAGTGGATAATATCAAGGTTGTCTATAATAGGGTCAACGGTTAGAATTAGAGAAGTTTGATTTTCCTTCCACCAACTGTTTTGAATCAACTCCTGAACGGGTAAAACGCCAATCAGGTATTTCCTGTCAGCGTCTGCATGCCATTCTTCAATCCATTCAAATTTCTCGCGAGGAATATATTTCCAGTCATCAAAACTCAAATACACTTTTACAAAATACTCATTAGTCAATTCGTGAGGAGTATGATGATAGCGCTTCTTATACTCGTATCTATAATTATACCTGAGAGCAGAGATATCACTCAAGACAGCAGAAGCGGTAGGAAAACTACCAGCACCCTTACCATAAAAGAATTGCTTGTCTGCAAAACCACTTTCAATAACCACGCCATTGTATTCGTTTTTTACAAAAGAGAGCGGATCCCCATTCTTTACAAACTGGGGTAACACAAAAGCCGCCACTTTGCCATTCTTTAATTTCTTGGCTTGACCAATCAATTTAATGTCTAGTCCTTTTTCCTTGGCTACAAGGGCGTCACTCAATTGAATGTTTTGAATACCCGTAAATAAAATATTGTCAGGGTGTTCTACAATGCCATAAGCATGGTTTAAAAGAATGGACCACTTGTTTACAGCATCATATCCTTCCACGTCTAGTTTGGGGTTACTTTCTGCAAAACCCAATTGTTTGGCCAATAATAAAGCTGATTGAAAATCTAATTTATCCTCAAACATTTTGGTGAGTATAAAATTGGTAGAACCATTTACAATGGCCTTGATACTGTGCAGCAGGTCATTGTCATAGTACTCTTCTAGATTTCTAATTACGGGAATAGAAGCGCAGGCTGCAGCTTCACAAAGAAAGGGTAGTCCTGTTTCCTGTTGTAATTGCAAAATTTCTGGCAAATGTTCTGCAATCATTTTTTTGCTAGCGCTAACCACTGCTTTTCCACCACGGAGTGCAATGCTCACAATTTCAAATGCTGCGTCTGCATCATCAATCACTTCCACTACTACATTAATTTCTGCATCTTCTAAAATGTCTTCTTTCACCGTTGTAAACAATTCATCAGGTGCATTTCTTTGCTTTCCAGGATGTTTGATACAAACTTTTTTAATACTGGCATTTAGAGAAGCTGTTTGTTGTAATACTTTGTACAAACCTTCTCCCACTACACCAAAACCAAATAAACCAATTGTCAATTTCTTGTGCGTTTCCATACTTGTTATTTCAATTAAAATGTTGCTGTTTCGTATACTTTGTTGTTTTTTGTATTTGTTGTTTTTTGGAATGCTTGTTCTAGGTCTTCAATCAGGTCTTCTGCTTCTTCTAGCCCAATAGACAATCTTAATAAGCTATCCACCACACCATTAGCCCTACGCTTATCTGCTGGTATGGATTTATGGGTCATATTAGCTGGATGAGAAATCAAACTCTTAATACCACCTAAGCTTTCTGCTAATTTGAATAAGCCCGTATGTTTTACCAGTTCAATGGCTGCAGCTTCTGTATCCTCTTTTAAACTAAAAGAAATAATTCCACCATAACCCTTTGCTTGCTGAGTTGCAATGACATGATTGGGATGTGTTTTTAGTCCTGGATAATACACTTTGTCAACCAAGGGGTGTTGTTCTAACCATTCTGCCACTTCTAAAGCGGTACTACAGTGTTGTCTAATGCGTAAGTGCAAGGTTTCAATACCACGAATGGTTAACCAACTATCAAAAGGTCCTAGAATATTGCCACAGGCATTTTGATAGAACCTAAGTTTAGCACCAAGTGTAGGATCCTTGGTTACTAATAAACCGGCAATCAAATCACTATGACCACCCAAGTATTTGGTAGCACTATGTACCACTATATCTGCACCTAATACAAGCGGTGTTTGTAGCGCTGGTGTTGCAAAAGTATTGTCTACACAAAGCAATGCATTACTGGCTTTGGCAATTTTTGCAATAGCAGCAATATCAGAAATTTTTAAAGTAGGGTTGGTAGGTGTTTCTAACCAGATCAGTTTAGTTTTTGCTGTAATGGCTTCAAACACTTTATTGGTATCAGATGTGTCTACATAGTGCACTTTAATGCCAAATTGCTCGTAAACGGAACCAAATAATCTAAATGCACCGCCATAAATATCATCTACTGCTACAATTTCATCCCCAGTTTTTAGCAGTTTAATCACGCAATCAATAGCAGCCAAACCACTGGCAAATGCGAGACCTGTACTTCCTTTTTCTAATTTAGCAATCAATTGTTCTAATACAGCCCTAGTGGGGTTATTGGAACGGGAATAATCATATCCCTTGTTTACACCAGGTGCGTCTTGCACAAAAGTGGATGTTTGGTAAATAGGCACTGAAATGGCACCTGTTAATGGGTCAACGGGAATGCTGTGGATCAATTCGGTAATACTGCTCATTTGGCTGTTTTTAAAGTTTTTAAATACTGCCTTTGCAACAACTTTTTGGATTCTGTAGAGCCAACTTACCGGAGATTTCTCTGCCATAGGGGCAATAAAAAAGCTCATCCGGTAAGTCAGATGAGCTTGTAATTATATTGTACCCTTGCGGGAGAATAGACAAACTTTTACTCTGACTTATCTCTGTACCCATGGGTACTGGAGTTGGCACCTTCATACTGTTGAGTAACAATATGGGTTGCCAAGGCTTCATCGGGCCAAATCCCTCTGCCTTTCTTGATAAGTTATCTTAAAGAACTGCTGCAAAGATAAAGGTAGAACCATCAATTTTCCAAATAAAAGTCTACTAATTAAGTAGGAAATAATTTAAAACTCAATCCAGATAAGCATTTCAGGCCAAAAATATTTTTTATGGGAAAACAAGTAGGATGAGCATCAAACATAGTAACTGTTCTAAATTCAACTTTTTAAAACTTATTGGCTTGGGCATTGTTTGTACATTTACATTCCTTTAGAGCAGCATGGCAAAGAAAAAATCTACACCCAATATACCCGTTGAACCTAGTGACCAAGTTTCCTTGGAAACCATTGAAGTATTTGGCGCAAGAGAGCATAACCTGAAAAATATTGATATCAGTATCCCCAAAAACAAATTAGTGGTGTTTACCGGTGTCAGTGGAAGTGGAAAATCCTCTTTGGCTTTTGATACTATTTATAATGAAGGGCAGCGCAGGTATATGGAAAGTTTTAGCGCCTATGCTCGTCAGTTTATGGGCGATATGGAAAGACCCGATGTTGACAAGATTACAGGTTTGAGTCCAGTGATTTCAATTGAACAAAAAACCACCAATAAGAATCCAAGGTCTACTGTTGGAACTGTTACTGAAGTATATGATTTTATGCGTCTGCTTTTTGCAAGAATTGGAGAAGCCTATAGTTATAACACGGGTAAAAAAATGGTAAAGTTTAGTGAAGAGGAAATTGTAGAAAATATTGTTGAGCGCTTTGCCAATAAAAAAATCTCTTTATTAGCTCCTTTAATCAGGGGTAGAAAAGGGCATTATCGGGAACTCTTTGAAGACATTCGCAAGAAGGGTTATTTGAAAGTGAGGGTAGATGGAGAAGTCATGGACCTAACACCCAAATTGCAAGTAGACCGATATAAGATTCATGATATTGAAGTGGTGGTAGACCGATTGGCAGTAACACCAGACATGAAAGTTCGCTTAAGCCAAAGTGTACAGCAAACTTTGAAAACAGGAAAAGACCTATTGTTCTTATTGGTAAATGATTCTAATAAGTTGGTGCAGTATTCTAAACAACTCATGTGTGAAGACACGGGGATTAGTTATGAAGAACCATCGCCCAATGCTTTTTCTTTTAACTCACCTTATGGTGCTTGCCCTACCTGTAAAGGTTTGGGTAATGTCTACACTATTAGCATGGAAGCTGTTTTGCCAGACCAATCAATTAGCGTAAAAGCTGGTGGTATAGCACCTTTGGGTGAACAGCGTGACGCACATATGTTTAGAAGCGTAGAAGCACTTGCAAAGAAACACAAGATTAATTTAGATAAACCCATCAAAGACTTGAGTCCTGCTTCTTTGAATATTTTGTTGTACGGAAATTCAGAGGGCCCATCAGCGGATGCTTTAGAAGTAGATGATGACCAAATGGCTGGTGCTATTTATGAGGGAGATTTTGAAGGCATCATACCTATGCTCAAACGCTGGTTTGCTGGGAATGGTAGTTCAGAAGGTTTGCGTGAATGGGTGGAGCAGTTTATGGAACTTAAAAAATGTGGCTCTTGCAATGGGGCACGTTTAAAACAAGAAAGTCTTTGGTTTAAAGTAGACGAGAAAAATATTGCAGAACTAAGCCACTTGAATTTAGACAAATTGATTGTCTGGTTTGAAGGAATTGAAAAAAGACTGAGCAAAAAACAAAATGCCATTGCCAAAGACATTCTCAAAGAAATTAGAGAACGCTTACAGTTTTTATTAGACGTAGGTCTTACCTATTTGTCTTTAGATAGACCTTCTAGAACCCTTAGTGGGGGAGAGTCACAAAGAATTCGTTTAGCCACACAAATTGGCTCACAATTGCAGGGGATTACTTATGTATTAGATGAACCATCTATTGGTTTGCACCAACGAGATAACCATCGATTAATTTTGGCGCTTCAAAATCTACGTGATATTGGTAATAGTGTTTTGGTAGTGGAGCACGATAAAGACATTATGATGGCTGCTGATTATTTGGTAGACATTGGTCCAAAAGCGGGGATTCATGGTGGTAGTATTGTAGCTGCCGGTACACCACAAGAAGTATTGTTAAGCCATTCAGATACGGCACAATACCTTAATGGAGAAAAATCCATTCCTGTTCCTGCAGAAAGAAGAAAGGGTAATGGTAAATCATTAGAAATAAAAGGAGCCAACGGAAATAACTTAAAACAAGTTTCTGTAGAAATTCCATTGGGTAAATTAATAGTAGTGAGTGGTGTGAGTGGTTCTGGTAAATCAACCCTCATCAATGAAACCCTTTATCCTTTATTGTCTAAGCATTGCTATAATAGTAAGGCTATTGCCATGGAATACAAGAGTATCAAGGGTTTGGAACAAATAGACAAAGTCATTGAAATTGATCAGTCACCTATTGGTAGAACACCTAGAAGTAATCCTGCTACTTACTGCGGATTCTTTACAGAAATTAGAACCCTATTTGCAGCCGTTCCAGAAGCAAAAATTAGGGGTTATAATGCTGGGCGATTTTCTTTTAATGTAAAGGGCGGAAGATGTGATATGTGTGAAGGCGGCGGCATGCGTACCATTGAAATGAATTTCTTGCCAGATGTATATGTACATTGTGAAAAATGCAATGGCAAGCGTTATAATAGAGAGACTTTAGAGATTCGCTATAAAGGAAAGTCTATTAGTGATGTATTAAACATGACGGTAGACGAAGCCTGTGATTTTTTTCAAGCAGTACCCTTTATTTATAGAAAAATCAAAGTATTACAAGACGTAGGTCTGGGTTATATTACCCTTGGGCAATCTGCTGTAACTTTAAGTGGGGGAGAAGCACAGCGCGTTAAACTGGCCACTGAGCTTGGAAAAAAGGATACGGGTAAAACATTTTATATCTTGGATGAACCTACCACCGGCTTGCATTTTCAAGACATTCAACACTTGTTAGACGTGTTGAATAAATTGGTAGACCGTGGTAATACCGTTCTAGTAATTGAACACAATTTAGACGTAATAAAAGTAGCTGATCATATTATTGACTTAGGCCCTGAAGGTGGAGATGGGGGAGGAAGAATTTTGTTTGAAGGAGTACCTGAGCAAATGGTAAAAAATAAGGATAGTCATACCGCCCGATTCCTTAAATTAGAGTTGGGTATAAAATAGTAATCATGGATTTGGAACAACTCAATTTCCTGCCAGACTGGGACGAGAACCGTTTTAGCAAACGGATGAATCGTCATGGAGAAGCTTGGAAAAATGCACCCGGCATTTTGGCTGCAAGAGATTTGTACAAACAGTGGCGTGAACTATTTGGATTGGTTATTGCATTTGCTGAAAATTTAGCGGATGATAATGATGGTACCCATCAATCTTCTACCAAGTCTTTGATTTATCAAAATGCCATGATTGTTGCACCCAAGATTATTGGTGCAGTTAGTGTAGATTCTTATCCACTTAAAATGGAAAACGCGGCACTCATCAGAAGCAATTGCCGGCAGATGATGGAGCAAATCAATTTTGCCGTACTCATGGGCTGGGCCGATGAAGCCTATAAGCATGTTATTGAAGAATCCTTAGATCAATTCAAACAGCTATTCCGAGTATGGGTAACCACTTTTGAAAAAGATAGTTTTGATGACGATTGGGGCTTATTCTTATAAGCCCGCTGGTCTAATCATTTTAATATGATCAATGCCATCTTCGTCATAGATATCGCCCTTGGCTACAAAACCAAGAGACTCATAAAATCCTTTCAAATAATATTGCGCCCCAATTTTAATGCCCGTATCGCCGTATAAGGCAATGCAATGCGCAATAGCTTCCTGCATCAATTCTTTTCCCGCTCCCTTGCCTCTATAAGTTTGTCTGTTCACTACCCTGCCAATAGAGGGATAATCAGGATAAGAGACCCCTTGGGGTACAATTCTAGCCCCTGCAACAAGGGTTGAACCATCCCATCCTAGTAAATGATAACAGGCCTGATCTTTTCCATCTAAGTCTTGAAATATGCAATTCTGCTCTATGATAAACACTTCTATCCTCAATTGTAAAAGCAGGTACAGGTCTTCAT
>NCHJ01000054.1 GCA_002256765.1 Bacteroidetes bacterium 24-39-8 | reverse complement strand
TTATGATGAGCGGCTGCTTAAAAGACAGCGCTAAACAAACTTATACCGTAACCAGACCTATTTTAGCCAAGCTGTCTGATGTGCGTGCATCCATTAAAATTGAGGGACCAACTACTGTATCATCACCTGGCAAAATGTATCTCTATGGCAATACCATTTTCTTAAATGAAAACGGCAAGGGCATTCATATTATTGACAATAGCAATCCTGCTACGCCAGTAAACAAATCATTTCTTCCCATCCCTGGCAATTATGATATGGCAGTGAAAGGCAATATGCTCTATGCAGATTGTTTTACAGATTTATTGGCCATTGATATCAGCAATCCAAACCAACTTGTTCTAAAATCTTTTATTAGTCAAGTATTCCCAGATAAACAATTCCAAAAGGGATTCTATATTGATAGCGGTTATTGTGCTATTGGATGGAATATTAAGGACACTAGCATCAATCCTGGTTTTGGAACTGATCAAATGATTTGGTTGAGTGGGGGCATGGCTTTTCTTAGTAGTTCTTCTAGGCCTCAAAGTTTTGCTTCTTCAGATAAATCTGGGGCCAATGGTCAAGCTGGTTCAATGGCTAAAATGGCTATTCAAAATGATTGGTTATATGCTGTAAGTAATTCCTTTCTTCAGGTAGTTGATCTTAGTCAGGCAGACAAACCCCTCTTATCAAAAACCATTCAAACAAGTGCGTTGAATGAAACCGTATTTCCTTTTAAGGACAAACTATTTATTGGCAGTCAAACAGGCATGAGTATTTATAGTGTAAGCAATCCCAACCTACCAGTTTATCAAAGTATGTTTTCACACGCAAGGGTTTGTGACCCTGTTATTGCGGATGATACTCATGCATATGTGACACTAAGATCCAATGGATTTACTTGTATGGGTAATTTAAATGAAATGAATGTATTAGACATTCGCAATATTCAAAATCCCATCTTGCTCAAAACCTATCCCTTTGCGCATCCAAAGGGACTAAGCAAGGAAGGGAATACACTCATGGTTTGTGATGGAGAAATTGGTGTGAAAATTTATGATGCCAGCAATCCGGAAAATCTTAAACTCCTTCAAAATTTGGCGCTGGAAGAAGCTTTTGATGTAATCTGCTATAACAATATTGCCTATGTTTCGGCTAAAGGCGGATTATATCAATTCAATTTTAGCAAACCAGACCAAACCAAATTGATTAGCAAAATCAGTATTAGACATGACTAAGCAAAAAATCAGCCTTTTGTTAATGGCTATCTTAATCATATTGGCTACAGAAGCTCAAACAGTCAAACCCAAATGGCTATTTAAAAGCACCAATTTAATTGGAAATCTAGTTGGAGAACAGGGTAGTAAATTCAGTATGCAAAGCATTAATGGATTTACGAAAAACAATTGGATGCTAGGGATTGGTGTAGGGATTGATCCTTATGGTCATAGCAGTATTCCTGTTTTTATAGACATAAGAAAAACCATGGGTAAAAAAGCCTGGCAGCCCTTTGTTTATGCAGACGGAGGACCTAGCTTTCCCTTACCAGATCCAGACCTTCCCAAAACTTGGCCATCAGGTTTATCTGCATTTGATTTGCGTACTGGCTGGATGGCAGAAATGGGAATTGGTATACAAAAAAAGATAGTTGGCAATACACAGTTTGTTTTGCAAATAGGCTATAGTCAGAAATATTATTCTTTTATAAACCACAACAACAATTTTATTTTTATTGGTGGAACCTGGCCAGAAACAAGTACCTATGAATACCAATACAGAAGATGGGCTATTAGGATGGGTTTAACGCTTTGAAGAGTGAAAAGTGAAGAGTGAAGAGTGAAGAGTGAAGAGTGAAGAGTGAAGAGTGAAGAGTGAAGAGTGAAGAGTGAAGAGTGAAGAGTGGAGAGTGAAGAGTAACTAAAATAAAAATGCCGTCATTTGACGGCATTTTTTGTACATATAGGTTTGAGATCTTAGTAGGCTCTTGCAAACAAAACCCTTTGTGTAGAAGGATTTCCTGTAAGAATACATTTACCATCTTCTAATGGATTATCTAAAGGAATACAACGAATAGTTGCTTTGGCTAATTCCTTAATCTTGTCTTCTGTTTCGCCAGTACCATCCCAATGCGCAGAAATAAATCCAGCCTTAGTGTCTAAGAGTTGTACAAACTCTTCCCAGGTATCTGCCTTGGTAATGCGCTCATCGCGGAAGGCTTTGGCTTTGTTGAATATGCTGGTTTGAATATCTGCTAATAAGTCTTTGATATAGTTTTCTATGCCATCCAAACTCACACTGGTTTTTTCTTTGGTATCGCGCCTAGCAACTTCAACCACATTGTTTTGCAAATCTCTTGCTCCAATGGCCAAACGAACTGGTACTCCTTTTAATTCATACTCTGCAAATTTCCAACCCGGACGTTGATTGTCAGAGTCATCATATTTAACTGAAATGCCCATGGCTTTCAATTGCTTTACAATAGCTCCTACCCTTTCATCCAATTGCGCTTTCTGTTCTTCTCCTTTATAGATGGGAACAATTACTACTTGAATAGGGGCAATCTTAGGAGGAAGTATTAGACCATCGTCATCGCTATGCGCCATTACTAATGCTCCAATTAAACGGGTACTCACGCCCCAACTAGTGGCCCATACATAATCCAATTTATTTTCTTTGTCAGAAAACTTTACATCAAAAGCTTTTGCAAAATTCTGACCCAAAAAATGCGAGGTGCCCGCTTGCAATGCTTTACCATCCTGCATCATAGCTTCTATGCAATAAGTATCTTCAGCACCAGCAAAACGCTCATTGGTAGATTTGATTCCCTTGATCACGGGTAATGCCATCCAATTTTCTGCAAAGTCTGCATAGACTTCCAACATTTGTTTGGTTTCTGCAATAGCTTCCACAGCAGTTGCGTGAGCGGTATGACCTTCTTGCCATAAAAACTCTGCCGTGCGTAAAAATAATCTGGTACGCATTTCCCATCTTACCACATTGGCCCATTGGTTTACTAAGATGGGTAAGTCTCTGTAAGACTGAATCCACCCTTTATAGGTATTCCAAATAATGGCTTCACTAGTAGGTCTAACTACCAGTTCTTCTTCCAATTTGGCTTCAGGGTCAACCATCAATTTTCCTGGCCTATCTGGATCCGTTTTTAAACGATAATGCGTAACCACTGCACACTCTTTTGCAAAGCCTTCTGCGTTCTTTTCTTCTGCCTCAAACAAACTCTTTGGCACAAACAAAGGAAAATAAGCATTTTGGTGACCAGTGTCTTTGAACATTTTGTCCAACACATCTCGCATATTTTCCCACAATGCATAACCATAGGGTTTGATAACCATACAGCCTCTTACCGCACTATAATCAGCTAATTGCCCCTTGATTACTAAGTCGTTATACCACTGAGAATAATCCCCTTCTCTGGTTGCTAATTCTTTAGCCATTTTCGTTTTATGATTTCTTTAACAAATTAACAGTTGTTCGCAACCAAAATGGCAAACTATTTGTCATACAATAGTCAGATGCCTTTTCAGCATCGCAAATGTATGTAACTTCACATTATCTAACTTGTACAAACCTGCTACCATGAAAAACACTTTACTTTTTGCTTTACTTGGCATTGGTTTATTATCTACCAGTTGTTCAACTGCATACAAATCTGACCAAACGCCAGATGATGTATACTATTCTCCAGGCAGACCCATGGAAGAGCGCGTGAATACACGTGTAGAAGAAGAAAAAAAACAACAGTATGATGAGTACGTTACCAATATGGATGATAGATACCTGCGTATGAAGGTTTCTAATTACAACCGTTGGTTTATGTTAGATGATTATACTTATTGGAACGATAGCCGTTATGATTTTAACCGCTACAATTTGTATGGTAGTGGCTGGAATAATTATAACTGGAATAAAATAGGAGGCTATGTTGGATCTGGTTGGGGCTATTATGATTATTATTACCCTAATGCAGGTTGGTATAATCCTAAGTCTACCATCATCACTTATTATGGTGGAAAGATTCCTACTCCAGGAACCACTTCAGGATCTGCTATTACTGCTTACAGGAATAAAACCTATAACAACAATAATAATGGCAATATTGGTTATAATACTAAAACTGGTATGCCCATTACTTCTAACAATAATAATTCCAGTAACAATTTTAGCAGCTTAATGAAAAGGGTATTCAGCCCAGCTTCTAGCAATAGCAATAGTAGTTCTTATGACAGACCTGCTAGAACTTTTGACAATAATTCTAGCAACAATAGTTCTGCTAGAACCTATAGCACACCAAGCACAACTACCAGCAGTTCTGCCGGTGGCAATAGTGGTGGTGTTAGCAGTACAGGAAGCAGTGCCAGCGGTGGACGCGTGATTCGTAATTAAACTTTTGTGATTTTTCAGGAATTAGAATCATTGAAAGAATGATTCCCGCTAATATCATACCCCTATCCAAATAAAAATCTTATGAAAAAATATTTACTACTCATCAGTCTTATCAGCAGTAGTTTGTTGATGGCTCAAACACCAGAAGACGCATTGCGTACTGCTTGGTATACTCAAAATGGTTCAGGTAGAAATACTGCTACTGGTGGGGTAATGGGCTCACTTGGTGGAGACATTACAGCCAATCACGTAAACCCTGCAGGCCTTGGTTTATTCAAAACCAATGAATTTGTATTGAGTGCAGGTATGCTAATGAACAATAACAAATTTAACTATCGCGGTACCGATACTGCTGGCAATAAAAACGGATTCAATTATGGCGCTTCTGGCTTAATCCTAAGCTCCTCTCCCAATTACAAAGCAAAATGGACTAGCTCTGCTTTTGCCATTTCTGTGAATCAGATTGCCAACTACAATAACCGCATTCAATTTAAAGGATTCAACAATTTTAGTTCCTTTTCAGAGAAATACTTAGAAGAACTGATTCGTGATAGAGCAGATACCAATGCTGCTTTGAGCAATTATATCTTTGGATCTTCTTTGGCTTTCCGTACTTATTTAATTGATACTATTCGTGGAGCAGGTGGATCAGTTGCCGGATATCAAAGCTTGGTACCTATTTCTTCAGGAGTAAATCAATCTTATGATGCAATCACTTCAGGAGGCTTTCATGAAATAGCGGTAGGTGTTGCAGGAAATATGGCCGACAAAATGTATGTAGGTGGTTCATTGGTGATTCCTGTGATTAATTATACGCGTGAATTAACCTATTCTGAAAAAGACCCTACTGCCAATGCTAACAATGATTTCTCCAGTTTTGAGTTTAAAGAAACATTCAGTTCAAGGGGAATTGGTCTTGGATTAAAATTGGGTATGATTTATAAACCACAAGATTACTGGCGCATAGGCTTTGCCTTTCATACGCCACAGTTAATTGGCTATAAAGATGAAGTGCGTGCCAGTATGATTACTAATACTGAAAAATATGCCGGTGTAGTTTCTGAAAATAGTGATGCCCTCAATAGTGGTAATCCTGGTAAAGGAGAATACAATTTGATTACTCCTTATAGAGCCATCATCAGCGCCAGTTATGTTTTCCGTGAAGTAAAAGATACACGCAGACAAAGGGCATTTTTAAGTGCTGATTTAGAATACGTGAACTATAGGGGCGCTAGGTATTCTACCATTGATAAAGACAATACGGCACTTGTACAATACTACCAATTGGTAAATGAAGAAATCAAGGATTATTACAGAGGCAATTTTAATTTCCGCATTGGTGGTGAATTAAAATTCAATGTATGGATGGTGCGTTTGGGTGGTGGCTATTATGGAAGTCCTTATGCAGATCATCTGCTGAAAGCTGACCGCATAGTTGCATCAGGCGGATTGGGCTATAGGAACCATGGCATGTTTATAGACTTGAGCTATTCACACGCGTTTCAAAAAGACGTACAGTTTGCTTATAGACTCAATGACAAACCCAACACATTTGCCAATCAATTAGGTAGCAGGGGAACTTTAATGATGACCCTAGGATTTAAGTTCTAATACTTTTTCAACTGAAATATTTGAAGCATCCATCCAATTGATGGATGTTTCTTTTTTAAACCAGGTCATCTGTCTTTTGGCGTATTGACGGGTATGCTGTTTTATTTGCTCAATGGCTATGGTCGCTGAAATCTCACCCTTAAAATGGGCAAATAATTCTTGGTAGCCCACAGTTTGTAAAGCGTTATTGGTTTGAAATGGAACAAGAGCCCTTGCCTCTTCTAATAAACCATGATCCAACATTTGGTCTACTCGTTGATTAATCCGTTGGTACAAAATTTCTCTTGGCAATTCCAATCCAATTTTCACAACCTGAAAGGGGCGTTGTTTTTTTTCTGCCTTTCTAAAATCTAATATGGATGTTCCTGTAGATAAGATAAACTCCAAGCCACGCATCAATCTTTGTGGATTTTGTTGTTCCGCTTGTTCCCAAAATGCGGGATCTTTCAATTGAACCTGCGTTTGTAACCATTCCAATCCATTTTGCTCATAGTCTGCTATCAATTGGGCCCTAATTGCTGGCGCGATGTCTGGCATTGCATCCATTCCATCTGTAAATGCCTTGATATACAAACCCGTGCCGCCTACCATGACAATGCTTGGATATTGTTGCAATAAGCTGGCTGATTTTTGCAAGGCATATTGTTCAAACACACCTGCGTTCACGCTATCATGTATGGAATGCGAATTGATAAAATGGTGGGGCACCATGGCTAATTCCTTGGCCGATGGTTTGGCTACCGCTATCCCTAATTCTTGGTAACACTGTCTGGAATCGGCCGAAATAATTTCTGTGCCAATTGCCTGGGCCAATTCAATAGCAAAAGCTGTTTTGCCTATAGCTGTTGGACCGCAAATAATAAATATGGTGGGTGCCTCTTGCAATGGATCCCGAAAATTAATTGGCAGTGATTGTTTTAAAATGCTTAAAAAGCATCTTCATCATGACCTTCTTCTGTGCCCTCTGTTTCATCACTGTCATCTGAACTATCAGACTCGTCTCCCTCTTCTCCAAATCCATCAGTGGCTTCAGTTAGGTCATATTTTTCTTCAATGTCTGCAAACTTATCACCCAACAAACTCTTGGTGCCGTATTGTTGTGGCCCAATCCCTTCTGACCTAGAAACAGAAGGATAAGCAAGCTTGCTGCTCTCTTCTTTGCTTACATTGATCAATTCAACTAAGAATGTCCAGTTTTTGGCAAAATCATAGACATAAATAAATTTCTGGTTGGTATCCCTGATTTCAGAACCAATAGTGGTTTCTGTCATCATGAGAGGAGCTACTGGATAAGCCTTTTCATAGGTTTCCAAAGAAATCTCTCTACCCCGCTGCCAATGATCATTGCTCCTATAGAATGTAGCCTGGTGCTTGCTATCAAACTCATATGACTTTAAGATAGCCAAATGCAAGTCATGAAAATGCTGGGTATGTTTGATTACAATATCACGGTATACCGCATCGTCTTCTTCCAGATATATTCTAAATTTTAAAACAGCCATTCTCTTGGTTGAGGTTTAAAGGTTGTAAAGCATGCAAATTAAGCAAGTATCGCTTTGAAAAACAAAAATCCCTATTTATTCACCGGTAGACAAACCCAATTCGGCCCCTTTTTCTAACATGAACCTAAAAGCAGCCTCATATTCATTGGGTATAATGCCGTCTAAAATGGCTTCTCTAATGGCGTCTTTGATCAATCCCACATTTCTTCCTGGGCTTAGTTTAAAATGATCCATGATCATTTCTCCAGTAATGGGCGGCTGCCAATTCCGCATTTGATCACTCTCTTCCACCGCCTTCATCCGCAGTTTGACCAATTCAAAATTCTGCAAATAGCGTTTTACTTTCTGCTTGTTCTTACTAGTAATATCGGCGGAGCACAAAAGCATTAACCCATCTATATCTTCCCCAGCGTCAAATAGCAAACGTCTTACAGCACTATCGGTAATATTTTCTTTGGTCAAACTAATGGGTCTTAAATGCAAGGCCACTAATTTTTGAACCAATTTCATTTTCTCATTCAAAGGAAGTTTGAGCTTGGAAAAGATTTTAGGCACCATTCTAGCGCCTACCATTTCATGACCATGAAAGGTCCAGCCATGTCCTTCTTCAAATTGTTTGGTGGCGGGTTTTCCTATATCATGTAATAAAGCTGCCCAACGCAACCACAAATCATCTGTGTTGGCTGCTATATTGTCAATCACTTGTAATGTGTGGTAAAAATTGTCTTTGTGTCCGTGTCCGTCTATGTATTGGGCTCCATGCAATTCTACCATTTGAGGAAAAACAATTTGTAACAAACCTGATTGGTACAACAAGTCCCAACCAATAGATGGCTTTTTACAAAGCATGATTTTATTCAATTCATCCGTGATTCTTTCTTGAGAAACTATCTTAATCCTAGAGGCCTGCGCTTGAATGGCTTCAAAGGTTTCAGGCACAATGCTAAAACCCAATTGTGTAGCAAAACGAATAGCGCGCATCATGCGCAAGGGGTCATCACTAAAAGTTTGTTCTGGGGTTAAAGGGGTTTGAATAATTTTTGCTTCAATGGCAGCTAACCCATTAAAGGGGTCAATCAATTTTCCAAAATCGGCTTGGTTCAAACTAATGGCAAGTGCATTAATGGTAAAATCTCTACGGTTCTGATCATCTTCTAAAGTACCCGTTTCTACCTCTGGCTTTCTACTATTGGGTTGATAGCTTTCTTTTCTAGCACCCACAAATTCAATTTCAAACGCGGGCAATTTAATTTGTGCCGTTCCAAAATTTTTAAAATAAGCCACGGTTGGTCTAGGTTCAAACAGGTCCGCTACCTTATGCGCCAAAGCAATACCATCGCCCAAGCAAACAATATCTGCATCCTTGGTTGGCCTGCCAATGATTTTGTCACGTACAAAGCCCCCAATTAAAAATGCAGGCAGTTCTAACTCGGCTGCTGCTTTGGCAATTTTATCAAAAACCACTTGTTCTGTATGGGTAAAAATCAAATCCATCTGCGGCAAATGTAGGATGCTTTATTTGTTTAAGTGGGCAATACAGCCAACAAGTCTACTTGTGTAATTAGATTGGCACAATTGAAATGGCCTTGGGGGCATTCTTTTCTACCATGAATTCCACAAGGGCGGCAGTCTAGGGCTGCTTTCACTTCAACAATATGCCTGTTATCAGAAAGTGGTCCATAACCAAATGCGGGAATGGTAGAACAGTAAATAGCAGTTACAGGTGCATTCACACTAGAGGCAAAATGCATAGGGGCTGAATCATTTACATAATTCATCACTGCCGTTTGCATCAGGGCCGCCGATTGTAAAAAATTTAACTGACCAGCTAAACTAATGGCATTGCTACAATTGGCGCTTGCAAGAATTCGGTTACAGGTTTCCGCATCTGATGGTGCACCTAGTAAATAAACCTTGTAATGCTTAGGAATTAAGCCCAAGAGTTTAACCCATTGTGCTTCTGGATATTGTTTGGTAAACCATACAGAAGCTGGAGCCATACAGATATAGGGGCTTTGTATAAGACCGGACACTTTAGCATAGTCTTCCTGACTTGGATACAACTTAGGTCTTGCCGCTGTTGGATCTGACTGCGTAACTATCAATTGATGGTTACGTTCAATTTCATGTAAGTCCAAGTCTCCTTTACTGAAAATATGTTTGATGCGTTTGCTAAAAAATAAACTAAAGGGATTTTTGTCAAAACCAATGGTGGTTTTTGCAGCAGAAAAAATAGTAATCAAACCAGTTGCAGCAAATCTTTGGACATTGATGAGCAAGTCAAATTGGCGTTGCCTAATCTGTCTAATAATTTGAACAAGGTGTTGGTACTTTTTGGTTTTCTTATCCCATACCAATACCTCATCAATAAAAGGATGCTGTTTAAATAGGGCTTCATTACCTTTTCTAACCAAGATACTGATGGCTGCTAAAGGGTATTGTTGATGCAAGGATTCCAATAATCCTGTTGCCAGAACTACGTCTCCAATAAATGCTGTTTGGATTACTAGAATTTTTTGCATGTGCAAATTTACTAGAATATTCCCAAGGCTTTATTAGGTGCCTGCGCTTTATTCATATTCTAGCTCATTACAGAAAAATTCCCAGTCAAAGAGGATAAAGCTACTGGCTATTTTGTGTAATGCGTTTTGTTCATGCAGCTGTAAGCTCCGCTTTTTGCGGTTTGAACGAATAGTATGACGGTCAATTCCAAGTCTCAAAACCGCTTTCAGAAAGGGCTGCATTTTATCATTGGGTACGTCTAAGATTACTTTTGCCATGTCTTTTATTTTAGCCTATCATTCTTACATTAAGTTTGGCATAAATGTTCACAAATGCAAGTAAAAAAGGATAAAGTTTGGTGAAAACTTGATTTTTTTGAAGAATACCGCACGCAATATGGTGCAAGCTGTCTCTAAACTAAGGCCCTGAAATTGTATGTTTGCAAAAAAAAAGAAAATGTCATTACAAGCATTGATCCTAGAAGCTTGGGATAACCGGGAATTATTAAAAGACAGTAAGCATTCAGACGCCGTAAGAGCCGTAATTGAAGAAGTTGATAAGGGCCGTTTAAGAACTGCTGCCCCATCAGAAAATGGATGGGTAGTGAATGAATGGGTAAAACAAGCCATACTGCTCTATTTTGGCATTCAGCAAATGCAAACCTGGGATCTAGCCCCATTTGAGTTCTATGACAAGATGTTGCTGAAGAAAAACTACAAAGATTTGGGGGTAAGGGCTGTACCACACGCGGTGGCGCGATATGGTGCTTATTTAGCCAAGAATGTGGTTTTAATGCCTAGTTATGTAAATATTGGTGCTTATGTAGATGAAGGAACCATGGTTGATACCTGGGCCACTGTGGGCAGTTGTGCGCAAATTGGCAAGGGTGTTCACCTGAGTGGTGGAGTAGGTATTGGAGGAGTATTGGAACCTTTACAAGCAAGCCCTGTGATTATTGAAGATGGCTGCTTTTTAGGAAGCAGGGCCATTGTAGTAGAAGGGGTAATTGTTGAAAAAGAAGCGGTTTTGGGTGCTAATGTGGTTTTAACCAAGTCTACCAAAATTATTGATGTGAGTGGCTCTGAACCTATTGAATATAAGGGAAGGGTTCCAGCAAGGTCAGTAGTTATTCCAGGTACTTATGCCAAACAATTTCCTGCAGGAGAATACCATGTAAACTGTGCTTTAATTATTGGAACTCGCAAACCAAGTACTGATTTAAAAACCAGTTTAAACGATGCGCTTAGGGAATTCAATGTGAGCGTCTAGTATTCATTTAAAATGGTTTAATGCCAAATAGCAAAAAAGATACAGCATACCAGCTTACTGTTTCAGGATTTCTGATCACATTGTTGGGTGCTGTATTTTTTTCTACTAAAGCCATTTTTGTTAAACTGGCTTTTAAGGAAACAGGAGTGGATGCTATTACCCTACTTAGTTTGCGCATGTTGTTTTCCTTACCGTTCTATTTAGTTGCCGCATGGCTTGGTGGTCAAAAAGAAGCCATAAAACCATTGACCAAAAAGGATTGGTTCTATGTTTGTCTTCTGGGCATTTTTGGCTATCATCTGAGTAGTTTATTTGATTTTATTGGCTTGCAATATGTGTCGGCCGGATTAGAAAGACTTATCTTGTTCCTCTACCCTACTTTCTCTGTATTAATCAACACTTACTTTTTCAAAACCAAGTTGAACCGTACCCAAATTATGGCTCTAGTGCTTACATATTTAGGTATTGGCATTGCCTATTTTGGAGAATTGAAAATTGACAATAGTAACCCCGAATTCTATTTTGGTTCTATGATGATTTTTCTTTGTGCGGTTACATACTCTTTTTACCTAGTTGGAACTGGTAGAATGGTAGCCAAGGTAGGTGCCACAAGGTATACGGCCTACGCCATGCTATCGGCCACCGCCGGTATTTTTTTGCAATTTTTATTGACTAGAAAACTATCATCAGTACCATTGACGCCTACCCTATTTTGGTATGCCTTGGTATTAGCCTTGGTAGCTACGGTTTTACCCTCTTTTATGATGAGTAATGGCATGAAAAAAATTGGCAGTAACAATGTTTCTATTATCACCAGTATAGGTCCTGTTTCTACTATTATTCAGGCACATTTTTTCTTGGGTGAATCCATTTTACCAACCCAGGTATTTGGAACCATTTTGGTCATCATTGGGGTCTTATTAATTGGTTGGCAGTCTAAAAATGCCCTACCTACCCCAGCATAATGCTCGGTTAAGCAATCAGGCAATTCCATTTACCGAGCATTTACCCCCACTTACCGAGACCTTTCCTAGTTCAGCCTAAACAGGGTTTTTGAGCATATATACCCGTACTAGATTTGTGTAACAAAACCAAAACAAATGAAAGCAAATCAAAACCCAACCAACCACAACAACGGTAGTAACATTATTGGAGGCTTAATCCTAATTTCCATTGGTGTAGCCCTAGTGCTTAGAAAAATGGATTTCCCTTTTCCAAACTGGTTATTTACTTGGCCAATGATCTTAATTCTAGTAGGATTCTATTCTGGCGTAAAACATAAGTTCAGAAACAATTCTTGGATTATCTTAAGTGGTATTGGTGTATTTTTCTTATTAGATAAATTTATTCCTGGCCTAACTTTAACTCCCTTCTTTTGGCCCATCATCATCATAGCAGCCGGTGTCTTATTTATTCTTAGACCTTCTGGTATGCGTGATAATAATTGGGGTTTCAATTATAGTAATAAAAATCAGGGCAACTGGCAAGCATATGGAAGTAGCACTGGTACTGACAGCAATGATTTTTTGAATATTCACTCTGTATTTAGTGGTGTACAAAGGTCTGTTTTATCAAAAAATTTCCAAGGTGGTAAAGTATCCTGTGTTTTTGGAGGCGCAGAAATAGACCTTACTCAAGCTGATCTGAATGGCAGCGTTGATTTGAAAATGGAAGCTGTATTTGGGGGAATCAAATTGATTGTACCTGCACACTGGCAAGTCATCAACCAAATAGATGGCATTTTCCACGGAGTAGATGATAAGAGAAGGGCTCCTGCTGGTGCATATGACAATATTAGCAAGACCCTGGTTTTAAAAGGTTCTGCAGTATTTGGAGGCATAGAAATTAGAAGCTACTAAAATCAAAAGCGAATTAGCTGACTTGTTCAACTGGTTCGCTTTTGGCTTGGTTGAAAAGACAAAATAGCCTTACTTTCATATTCGCTAGTAATTGAAAAGCCCCTTCTTGACTTTGAACAAACATAGTACCAAACAACAAGTATCCTATTTCTTTGCCCTAAGTCTTGTGGCAGGATGGATACTTTTTTCATTGCTACAATTCAAAACCCTAAGCAATTTTGGTTTAGACCTAATCACAGCTTCCATTGATACCATTATTAGCAACCTATGTTTGGCAGGAACAGGTTTTATCATTGTCAATAATATGCGCTACTATTTACCAGGAAAAGAAAAATATTGGTATGTAGTGGTGTTAAGTTTGGGCTTAAGCGCTGTATGGTTAATTACAGCTAGAGGAATTATCTGGCTTTTTTTGCACGATAATGAATCCTATATGCTCATGCTTTCACAAAGCTTATTTATCCGTTATGCAATGGCTTTTTTATTATTAGGATGCATTACCATGGTGAGTCTTTTATGGTATACCCAACAAAATGAAACAGCTGCACAAGAAAGAAAACAAGAATTGGAGCAATTGGCAAAAGATGCAGAACTCTTCAAACTCAGACAACAATTACAGCCCCATTTTTTATTCAATAGTTTGAATTCAATATCAGCTTTAGCGGGATCCCAACCGGAAAAAGCCCGCCATATGATTCAACAGTTATCTGATTTTTTGAGGGGCACTTTAAAAAAAGAAGACCAGGAATGGGTTCCTTTAAAAGAAGAAATAGCCTATCTGCAATTATACTTAGATATTGAAAAAGTAAGATTTGGACATAGACTAGAAACGCAGATTATGGTTAGTGAAGCTGCAGGTCAAGCCCTGATTCCTCCCATGATTTTACAACCCTTGGTTGAAAACGCTATAAAATTTGGGTTGTATGATACCATTGAAGCGGTTACAATTTCTATTGAGGCAAGCATGACCAATCATGACTTATCCATTATTGTAACTAACCCATTTGATGAAAATAGCCTTCCAATGGGTAAGGGAACTGGATTTGGATTATCCTATATACAAAGAAGGCTATTTCTCCTATTTGGACAAACTGGCTTATTAAAAAGTAGTAGCCAAGGCCAATTATTTATTGCTCAATTGAGTATTCCACAAACACATTTAGAAGAACAAACAATGCTTTCATGAAAATAGTAATTATTGATGATGAACCTCTGGCAAGGGGGTTAGTAGAAGAATATTTAAGTGCTTTTCAAACATTGGAATTAGCACAGTCCTGTGGAGATGGATTTGAAGGATTAAAAGCCATTCAAACGCACAAACCTGACCTAATCTTCTTAGATGTTCAAATGCCCAAGATCAATGGTTTTGAATTATTAGAATTATTAGAAAATCCACCTGCTGTCATTTTCACAACCGCTTTTGAAGCCTATGCTTTACAAGCATTTGAAGCACACGCCATTGACTATTTATTAAAACCTTTTGGCCGTGATAGATTTGAAAAAGCTGTCAAAAAATGGTTAGACTTACAACAACCACAACCTGACACCAAGGCATTATTAGAAACCATTGCAGCCGGTACTGGCCAGCAAAACAGAATTGTACTCAAAGAAAATAATAAGATTAAAATTATTCCAACCAAGCAAGTTTTATATCTAGAGTCAGCTGATGACTATGTAAAAATTCATACTGCAGAAGGTGCCTATCTAAAGAATAAAACCATGGCAGAATTTGAAAGACTCTTAGAAGGCCAAGACTTTGTTCGTATTCATCGTTCTTACTTAGTTCAAGTATCTCTCATTACCCGTTTGGAGCCCTATGAAAAAGAGAGCCAACTAGCTATTTTGAGCACGGGCCAAAGATTACCTGTCAGTAAAACGGGTTATACCAAACTAAAGCTAGCATTGGGTTTGTAAAAACTGACCCATATCATAGGAATTGGGAGTGATTAGGTCTAATATGCAGTCTGAATAGAACTGCTCCTATGCAAGATTCCAATCCTATTACCGGACTCACACAAGCCCAAGTTGCCGCATCCAGAACCGCCCATGGTAGTAATACCCTAGCATTCAAAAAAGAAAATGGTTTTTGGGAGGCATTGAAAACCCTTGCCAAAGAACCAATGGTTGTTTTACTATTAGCGGCTTCCGTTTTATACTTTATCAGTGGTAAAACAGGAGATGGAATTTTTTTGGGCTGTGCCATTGTGCTTGTAGCAGCCATTTCACTCTACCAAGATTCTAGGAGCCGGAATGCCTTAGAAAAATTGAAAAACTTTACAGAACCAAGGGCAAAGGTTATCAGAGATGGAGAAACCCTTGAAATTAATACAGACGAATTGGTTATAGATGACTGTATGGTTATTGAAGAAGGCAGTAGTATACCTGCAGATGGCTGCATTATCCAATCAAATGACTTTTCTGTAAATGAATCTATTTTAACTGGTGAATCCTTTGCTGTTTTTAAAGATGTTAGAAAGGAAGACTGTTTGGTATTTGGGGGCACCCAGGTAGCAAGTGGTTTGGCTATTGCAAGGATTAGTGCCATTGGTAATGAAACAAAACTAGGAAAGATTGGAAAGAGTCTGGAATCCATACAAGAAGAGAAAACACCTTTGGAAAAACAGATTGCCAATTTTGTACAAAAAATGGTACTGGCTGGAGCCATCATCTTTGGCATTGTCTGGTTCATCAATTATTCCCATTCAAAAGATGTACTAGATAGTCTCCTCAAAGCACTAACCTTAGCCATGAGTATTCTACCTGAGGAAATTCCTGTAGCATTTACCAGTTTTATGGCATTGGGTGCTTGGCGCTTAATGAAAATGGGCATTATTGTTAAGCAAATGAAAACCGTTGAGACCCTTGGTTCTGCAACAGTTATTTGTACAGACAAAACTGGAACCATTACACAGAATAAAATGAGTTTGGCAGGTCTTTATTGTTTACAAGAAACACAAACCTATGTATCGGATCAAGCTATTGGCGATAATGGAAAAGACTTAGTTAGAACGGCCATGTGGGCTAGTGAACCCATTCCTTTTGACCCAATGGAAATTGCCTTACACCAACGCTATCTGGAACTATACCCTAGTGATGAAAGACCTAATTATCACATGAAACATGAATACCCTCTAGGTGGCAAGCCTCCAATGATGACTCATGTGTTTGAAAATAAAACTGGTGAACGGATTATTGCTGCAAAAGGAGCGCCTGAAGCCATTATGGCTGTTTCCAATCTGGACAAAGACCAGATTGGAAAAATTGAAGCAGCCATTTCTTCTTTCACAAAAGAAGGATACCGGGTTTTAGCTATTGCAAAATCAAATTGGTCTGAAGAAAATTTTCCTGACACACAACAAGCAATTCCATTTCAATTTATGGGTCTGGTAGCATTTTTTGATCCACCAAAGGATAATATTTCTGAAACATTGGCTCATTTTTACAAAGCAGGTATTAATGTAAAAATTGTGACAGGTGACAATGCTGCTACCACTTTATCCATTGCCAAACAAATTGGATTTAAAGGAACTGAACAGGAAATGAGCGGCGCTCAATTAATGGAATTATCGGATGCTGTTTTAGAAAAACAAGTAATGGATACCCAAGTATTTACGCGCATGTTTCCAGAAGCCAAATTGCGCATCATCAACGCTTTAAAAGCTACTGGGCAAATTGTAGCCATGACCGGAGATGGCGTCAATGATGGCCCTGCTTTAAAAGCGGCGCATATTGGCATTGCCATGGGTAAGAAGGGTACAGAAATTGCCAAACAAGCAGCTTCTTTAATTTTAGTAGAGGACGATCTTGCAAAGATGGTAGACGCCATAGCCATGGGAAGACGTATCTATACCAATTTAAAAAAAGCCATTCAATATATTATCTCCATTCATATACCCATTGTGCTAACCGTTTTCTTACCATTAGCTTTAGGTTGGGTTTACCCCAATATCTTCTCTCCGGTCCATATCATTTTCTTGGAATTAATCATGGGACCAACCTGCTCCATCATTTATGAAAATGAACCTATGGAACAACATGCCATGTCTGAAATGCCCAGAGAAATGAGTAACACTTTCTTTAATTGGAAAGAGTTAACTACCAGTATTATTCAAGGGCTAATGATTACGGCAGGATGCATGTTCACCTATTTATGGGCAGTGAAAAATGGATTGGATGAACCCAGTACTAGAACCATGGTTTTTCTAACACTGATCAGTGCAAATATATTTTTGACCTTAGTGAACAGGTCTTTTTATTACTCTATTTTAACTACGCTTGGATTCAAAAATAATTTAGTCTTATGGATCATCGGCATTACCATTGCCATTACAATAGCACTGATTTATATTCCAGTCTTAAGCCAGTTTTTTGAATTCCAAGTATTGAATTCTAATATGACACTGATTGCGGGATTAATCGGTTTTGTTTCTGTCATTTGGTTTGAACTTGTTAAATGGTATCAGCGTTTAAACAGTCAAAATCATGAATGACGAATTTGTAATACTAATTGCAGACTATTGTATCAAGCTTCTTTACTCAGGACACTAATTTTGTGTTGTATAAGTTTAGGGGCTTATATCTAAATAATCTGGCCGTGTTTCTACACTGGCCATTTTTTTTTGCCATACCCCAAAAAAAAGCCACCCATAAAGGATGGCCTATTTTCTCATAGCAGTTTATTAGTTTCTGAAGGCCTTTCCCATTTTAATCTCGTTGGTAAGACCTACAATAGAATGAATCTCGTTGTCTAATTTTTCAGATTCTGCTTTTAACATACTAAGCATTTCCATTAGTTCATTGTCAATTACAGCACCTGCTTGCAAGGAAAGCAATTCCGTTAATCCTTTTATATTGGCTAAAGGAGCCCTGAATAAGTGTGACTGTCTCCAGGCAATACTTTCCAAAGCCTCTATATAAGCTACATTTTTCAATTCATGCTGTTTCTCCTCATGTATATCATTAAACACAAAACTGACTCCACAAATGGTATTGCTCTCATCAAAAACTGGAAAGAATCCAACACTATGCCAAATAAAAGCATCCCCAATGGGCAATTGTACTTCTATATTAGATTTTTGTCCTTCTAGCGCAGTATTAAAATAGAATAGGAAACGTTCTGATGTGCTTTCACAAAGACATTTATGAAAATTGATCCCAACTTGCATTCTAATCTTGCGGTAAACCCTAATACGATGCTCTGCCATGGTATTAAAGAACAATACTTTACAGGTCTTGTCTAGATAGACAACACTTTGAGCTGTACTATTGATTAGCGATTGTAAGGGATAATCCACGGCGTAATTCATCCTAAATGATTTGAATAATGAAAAAGTCCGGATTAAAAGTGAGGCGAGCAGCAATTAAATCTGCTTTTGTGAAATTAGAATGTACAAATAGATTTTAATAGCTATAACTAGTCAGAATACAAGAGATATTCTTCA
>NCHJ01000204.1 GCA_002256765.1 Bacteroidetes bacterium 24-39-8 | reverse complement strand
ACCAAACTTTTTGCAGAATCCTATTTTGTAGAAAGAAACATTAAATGGATCAAACGTGCTGGCGTAAAAAAAGTTGATGAAAACAAAATCTACTTTGAAACCCTAGATGGAGAATATCAAGAACAAGCTTATGATTTTGCCATGCTCATTCCAGGATTTGCGGGACATGGATTTAAAGCTTATGACAAAACTGGACAAGACATAAGCAGCAAATTATTTGCAGCAAATGGCTTAATGAAGGTAGATGCAGACTATTCTCAAAAACCATTTGAAGAATGGTCTGTGAATGACTGGCCACAAACTTATCAGAACCCTTCCTATTCTAATATATTTGCACCTGGTATTGCATTTGCACCTCCACATTCCATCTCAAAACCTATGGTCAGTAAAAACGGAACACCCATTTTTGCTACTGCGCCAAGAACAGGTATGCCTTCTGGCGTTATGGGAAAAGTAACAGCTGAAAATATTATTTCTTGGATCAAAACAGGTAACCCAGAAATTAAACATAAAGCCAGTATGGGTAAAATGGGGGCAGCTTGTATTGTTTCTGCTGGATATGGGATGACAAAAGGAACTGCTGCCACCATGACGGTTAGTCCTGTAGTACCTGACTGGGATAAATTTCCTGACTGGGGAAGAGACATTAATACCACCATGGGAGAACCCGGATTAGCAGGTCATTGGTTAAAATGGGCTATGCATTATATGTTTTTATACAAGGCAAAAGGAAAACCATTTTGGTGGTTAATTCCTGAATAATATTTCACATTTCAAACTAATTGTATGGAAAATAGATTGATTATCACTAAATATTCTGATCAGTATTACCCTCCAACTCCCACCAATTTTACCCTTTTTTGGAGAAGCTTTATTCCTTTTCAAATAATTAGGTTCTTTGTGTTGAATTGGAAAATTATAAAGATTGTTGTAAAAGGGCATTCCTAGGACTCATAGCATGTAAAAAATTCCAACATGGACGTAGAAATACTTAGTAGAATACAGTTTGCCTTTACCGTAAGTTTTCATTATATATATCCACCATTAAGTATTGGATTGGGTCTTGTATTAGTAGCAATGGAAGGAATGTATCTAAAAACGGGAAATAAAATTTACGAGAAAATGACTCGTTTTTGGATTAAAATATTTGCATTAATATTCGGTATTGGAGTTGCTACTGGTATTGTAATGGAATTTGAATTTGGTACAAACTGGGCTACTTATTCAAGATATGTTGGAGACATATTTGGAAGTGCCTTAGCTGCAGAAGGCATATTCGCGTTTGCCCTTGAAAGCGGCTTTCTTGGCTTATTGCTTTTTGGATGGAATCGGGTATCTCCAAAAGTCCATTTTTTCGCCACCATCATGGTTACATTAGGTTCCATTTTTTCAGCTGTTTGGATTGTTGTTGCTAATTCTTGGCAACAAACACCTGCTGGTTTTCATATAGTGGGTGAAGGATTAAAAGCAAGGGCAGAAGTAACGAATTTCTGGGAAATGGTATTCAACCCTTCTTCTGTTGATCGTTTGTCACATGTAGTGATTGGAGCTTTTTTATCAGGATCTTTTCTGGTTCTAAGTGTACATGCATACTATTTGTATAAAAATAGGCACGTAGAAATATCGCGCAAAGCATTTAAAATAGCATTGACCATTGCTGCTTTTGCAGGTATGCTTCAGTTGGTTACTGGACACCACTCTGCAAAAGGAGTCTCTATCAATCAACCAGCAAAATTGGCGGCTTTTGAAGGCCACTACGATAGTTTGAAAACTGCAGATATGTATTTATTTGGTGTGGTAGATCAAAAAAATCAGAAAGTTTCTGGGCTAAAAATCAATAATGGACTTTCCTTTCTTTTATATAATGATTTTACAACTCCGGTTAAAGGATTAAATGCCTTTGCTGAAAATAATCGTCCAAAACAAATCAATTTTATTTTCCAGACTTACCATTTAATGGTTACCCTTGGAATGATCATGATTGGACTTACCCTGTTTGCACTCTTCTTATGGTGGAGAGGAAAACTTTTCCAATA
>NCHJ01000053.1 GCA_002256765.1 Bacteroidetes bacterium 24-39-8 | reverse complement strand
ATTTCAAATTACTTGAAATGGATGGCCTTAGGCCAGATTCTTTGAGAAAAAAATATGACCCCAATTTTAAGGATACTGCCATGTATTTTAATGCAGGCGATATTGCTGTTCATGTTCAACGTATTAAAATCAAAGATGGTCAGGTTTGGATAGAAGCCAATGAAGGCAGACCCATTCAACTTTTTGACCCAGAACATATTCGATTAAGCAGATTAAATGGCAATATCAATGGTTTCCATTTTGTAAAAGATACCATGCGTGCCAATATTGACCTTTCAGTAAAAGACAGAAGTGGCTTTGAATTGAAAAAACTACAAGCCCGCTTTAGATTTACGCCTCAAATAATGGAATTGGGCAACCTCAACTTACAAACTAATAAAAGTAAGTTGGGCAGCTATTATGCTATGAAGTATCGAGACTTCAATCATGACTTTGGAGAATACGTAACAGACGTAACCATGGTAGCCAATTTCAAAGAGGCTAAAGTGCATAGTGATGACGTAGCTTATTTTGCTCCTGAACTAAGTGACCTACATAAAATGGTTGACCTCAGTGGCAATTTCAATGGTACCGTCACCAATTTTCAAGTAAAAAATCTATCTGCCAGAGGTGGTACAGGAAGTACATTGGTAGGTGAATTATCTATGAAAGGATTACCTGATATTAATACCACCAATATCATATTCAGCAATGGCACTATTCAAACCAATTATTTTGACCTAGGCATTATACCTTCTTTAAAAGATATTGCAGTACCCAATTTGGCTGCGTTGGGAAAGATTATATATCGCGGCAGCTTTAAGGGCACTATCAATAATTTTGTCACAGACGGATTATTGAGTTCAGCACTTGGTGCTGTAAAGTCCAATATAAGCATGACATTCCCAAAGAAGGGAGAACCCACATATACGGGCGATATTGAAACAACTCGTTTTCAGATTGGCAAATTTTTGGATTATGCCCAATTGGGATTGGTTGATTTCAAAGGTAAGATTGATGGTAGCGGATTTAATATTAATCGCTTGAAAACAACCCTAGATGGAAAAATCAATAGTATTGAATTTAATGATTACGCATATAGTAATATCATCACAAAGGGTACTTTTCAGAAAAAGTATTTTAGCGGAGAAGTAAAAATTGATGATCCAAATCTTGATTTTACCAGTGATATTGAAATTGATTTAAACAAAGCTCAACCCAGTTATAATATTGTGGGAGACTTGGTTCAATCTAATTTAAAAGCTTTAAACCTTTATCCAGAAACTATTAAAATCACTGGTTTACTAGATGCTAACTTTACAGGAACCAATATTGATAACTTTCTAGGATCAGCCAAATTTCTAAACGCCAATATTAAAGGAGAAAGAACAGAAATTAGTTTTGACTCTCTCAAGCTAAGCTCTACTTATATTGATAGCATAAAATCATTATCCCTTACCAATAATGATTTCAATGCCAGCATTGTAGGCAAATTTAGTATCATGGAACTGCCTGCCAGTATCCAATCATTTTTGAATCACTACTACCCTGCTTATATTAAGCCGCCTAAAACCATTCCACAAAACCAGGTATTTGAAGTATCTGCTAATACCATTTATTTTGAGCCTTATTTAAAACTTTTGAATAAAAACCTCAGCGGATTTAATGATGCTTCCGTTCAAGGTTCTATTGATACAAGAAAAAACAATTTGGGTATTACTGCCAACCTACCTTATGGCAAATACAAAAACTATATTGTTTCAGGGGCATTATTACAGGGCAGAGGCAATAAAGACACCTTGAAATTGGGTTTAGACGTTGGTAGCATACATATTAGTGATAGTATTCGCTTTCCTAATTCTCATATGGAACTTACGGCCATGAATGACCATTCCATTCTGTCCATAAAGACTAGTGCTGATAATACTTTAAACGATGCTGAAATTTTTGCAGACGTTTACACTTTTCAAAATGGGTTTCGTTTACAGTTTCGTCCGTCTAGTTTTGTGTTGAATGAAAAGAAATGGAATATTGAGAAGAATGGAGAACTGGTTATTAGAAATAATAATATTGACGCTAAGAATGTATTATTAACCCAAGGGTTTCAAGAAATAAAAGTTGAAACTGAGGAGGAGGATGGAGGAAATACCAATAACCTAATTGTCAACCTAAAAAATGTTTTTCTAGGCGATATCACCCATGTGTTTTTTAAGAACCCAAGAATTGAAGGGATTAGTAGTGGTAATATTGTACTGAGTGACTTCTTTGGAAAATTTCATGCAGACGCCCAATTAAATACCGAACAATTTAGGTTGGATGAAGATAGTATTGGGCTGGTAAAAATTACAGCCGGGTATAATAGCAAAACGGGCCAAATTCCTTTTACCCTTCAATCACCAAATGATACTTATCGTTTAAACGCCAAGGGAAGCTATAATTTGAATGATAGCATTGGCAAGCCCCTACTTACTGATATACAATTAGAAGACAGTAAGATTACCATATTACACCGTTTTATTGGAGACTTGTTTAGTGATATCACAGGAAGGGCCAAAGGTAATTTATCAATTAGTGGTGACCCCAATGCTCCTGACTTATTGGGCAGGATTCAATTGCGTAAAGCAAGTATGAAGGTCAATTATACACAAGTACAATATTGGATTGATTCTGCTGATGTTAAATTTGAAAAAGATGGAATCAATTTTGGGGATATTGCTATCAGAGACAAGTACAATAACAAAGGGCTTATCAAAGGAAAGCTATATGAAAGGGGATTCAAAAACATGGCATTTGATTTTGACCTAAGTACCAACAAATTGCTGTTAATTGATACTAAACTCAAAGACAACCAACAATTCTATGGTAAGGCCATTGGCAAGGCTCAAATGAGTTTTAAGGGGCCAGAATACAATGCCAAAATGAATATTGTTGCAGAAGCTACTGACAGTTCACATATTATTTTACCCAACAGCACTAGCAAGGAAAGTGGACAAGCCGATTTTATAGTGTTTAAACAATACGGTAAAGAAATGGAGGCGGTTAGGTCTAATAGTAATTTTAATCTTGCAGTAGACCTTGACCTAACAGCTAACAATAAAGTAGCCATTGACGTAATTCTAGATGACCTTTCTGGCGATGTAATTAAAGCTGTTGGTAATGGTAGACTTAGAATTCATGCCGGCACCATTGACCCTTTGACTATTCGTGGGCGTTACAATATTGACCGTGGTAATTATGATTTTAATTTTCAATCCTTTATTCGTAAACCCTTTGTTTTATTGAATGATGTAGGTAACTATATTGAATGGAATGGAGACCCTTATAAAGCTGATCTTCATATAGACGCTCAATACACTGCGGAGCGCGTAAGTATGAGTGATTTAGTGGGTAATAATAATTTTAGCGGCGCGGTTAAAGCCTACCGCGGAGACGTATATGTTATTGCCCAATTAAGAGACAAACTAAGTCTTCCTGGTATCAAATTTAAATTGGAATTCCCACAAGGTAGTCCTGTAAAAACCGATAATGAATTTGCAGCTTTCTTAAGTAGAATAGAAAAAGATGAAAATGAAATTCTAAAACAGGTCTCCTTCTTAATTGTTTTGGGTTCTTTTGCACCAACAGGCAATAACAATAGTACCGCTACCAATCCTTATTCTTTAGGTGTGAATACCATTTCTCAAATGTTAACCAAGGAAATCAATAAAGCGGTTTCTAATATCCTATATAAAATTACTGGAGACAAGAGTTTACGCTTTGACGTAGGAGCTTCTGTTTATAGCAGCAACTCTTTATTAGACGTCAGCAGCGGGGTTACTGCAAATAGCAATAGCCTAGACCGTACTAGGGTAAATATGAAATTGGGTTATGCTTTTGCCAATAACAATATTGTGGTTACGCTTGGTAGTGATTTAGACTTTAATTTGAGCAATACCTCCGCTATCCAGAATGGGAACTTTCAGTGGTTACCCGATTTTAATATTGAGTTTATCCTGACAAAGGATAAGAAATTGCGCGCCATAGTATTTACCAAGAATAGTCTAGACATTAGTGGTTCTACTTTTGGAAGGAGAAATAGACAAGGGGTCAGCATTTCTTATAGACGTGACTTTGATAAACTCTTTGGCAACAAACAAGATGAGATTCAATTCAAAGCTCCTACCGATAGTCTACCTGCAAAAGAGAAATAAACTTAGTTATTGAATATAGGCAATGGATCAGCAGGTAATAATTTGCATTGCTTAAGGCGATAGATGCTAAAGTATCTAACAATTCCTTTGTTTCTTACCTGATTGATTACTATGGGTTGTTCAATACTAGTAAAATAATTAGCATACGCAGCCACAACATCAAATGGAAGGTTAGATGGAACAATACAATAAGCATCATCTCCTAATTTTAAAACAGGTCTTTGATGATTGAGCCATGCAAATTTGTGTAGGTCTGTGAGTGCTCCTACCCCAATAAGATTCATCCCATATTTTCTTGCTGTATAAAATTCCAAATGTCCACCTGGAAACCATTTGGAAACCAGTATGGGACTATTGGGTTTCATCTTGCCAGATAACTGATCAGCTTGAACCAATTGGGAAAAATCCTTACTAAAATTAGCCCAGCCAGTCAAGTCAAGAGTAGGGCAATATTCTCCATAATTAGCTTTTTCTTGGCTTCCAAAATTGATAGGCGATAAACGAATCACTGACACACCAAGGGTGAATACCAATAACAACATTACAGCACTTGAAATCAAAAGTTTTCTTTTCACTAACTGTCCATTATTGGCCATATAAATACCTGCAAAAAAATAAAGTGGAATATAGGCGGGTCCTGTCCAATGCGGCAAAGTGGGATTAAATAAAGCAATTCCCCAGAATAAAAAAATCATGGGAAGACTCATGCAAAACAACCAAATAGCTATTTCCTTTTTTTCAAAGCGAATGCTTCTTTTAAAATATGCTAGTAAAGACACCAATAGTAATATAAAAACAATTGGGTTTTGATAGGCAATCTCTCCTCCCAATTCTTGCAAAAAAGAATCCCAATGCAAACTGGTATGGGTAACTCTTTCTGAATGGAACCTATAGGTAATAAAATCATATTGTATATTCCAATACAGGATGGGGATGATGCAGAGTAGGCTAATGACTATAGAAATATACATTTGCCATTTTAATAACCATTTGGGTTTTAACAACAAAATGGACAAGCCAAATCCAGCCCATAAATACAAGCCATGTACTTTACAAAGTATGGCTAGTCCAATAAGAGCACCCAAAAGAACCCAATTAATAAGTTTGTCCGCTGCTCCTTTCTGAAACAACAATTTTGACATCAGATACAATGCCCCTGTCCAAAAAGGCATTTGAGGAGCATCTGGAAGTACAAATAGTCCGGCTATCACACCCGTGTAGAGAGAAAACTGATACAATAAAGCTGCATAAAATGCTGCTTTTTGAGTTGATAGTATTTCCATGGTTTTGTATACCAAGAAACTACTGAGTATGGACCCTAAAATGGGGCCTAGGCGCAAAGAAATTTCTGACACCCAATGCAGGTTAAATGTTGTCAACTGAATCATCCATCCCACCATGGGTGGATGGTCAAAATGATTCCAATCTGGGGCAATGGCATAGGTCCAATAATAGACTTCATCATTGCCCAATTCTAACAAGGAAGCCACCACTAATTTTAGTAGGGCAATACCCAATATCATTAGGACCAACTGCCTACCAAGATTTGGAAAATTTTTATGCATGTTTTGTTGCGTGATTGTCTATCAGCCACTGAACTGCCAATTCATAGCCCTTTAAACCTAAACCGGTAATACATCCCACCGATTTACCCGATACATGAGACAATTTTCTAAAATCCTCTCTTGCGTGAACGTTGCTGATATGTACTTCTATAACCGCTGTTTTAATAGCGGCAATGGCATCGCCAATGGCTACAGAAGTATGCGTATAGGCTGCCGGATTTAAAACAATCCCATCATACTCAAAGCCAACCCTTTGTAATTCATTCACCAACTCCCCTTCAATATTACTTTGAAAATAGCTGAACACAACTTCAGGGAAATGCTTGTGCAATTCGGCAAAATATTGCTCAAAACTTTGAGAACCATAAATACCGGGTTCACGCGTTCCTAGTAAATTTAAATTGGGTCCGTTGATGATGGCTATTTTCATGTGATTAGTTCATTTACAAATTCAAACCTGCATAATAGATAGAACCCAACATGGGTGCTTTTTCATTCATCATAACATAAACAGTAACTTCAGCTAATAAATGACGCATTCTTCCACTTGCTTCAAAAACCTCATTCCAAACTGTTGGATCAAGCAAGTCTAATAATTTTGGTGCAATTCCTCCTGCCAAATACAATCCACCCGTGGCTTTGAATTTCAAGATTAAGTTAACCGCTTCAATAGCAAGAAACCTATTAAATAAGGCAATGGCTTCTATGCATACTGGACAAGAACCATCTTTTGCAGCATTACTTATTACAGCAGCTGGATCCATGGTTTTCATTTGATCCAAAATAGTTTGGGAACAGGATTTTTGTTCTGCTTGGGTTAAGAATTCCCAAATTGTAACAATGCCTTGACCACTTAATAGCCGTTCCCAGCTAACGTGTTCATGCCTTGCCTGTAGAAAATTTAGTATGGCTATATCTTGTTTGGTTCTTGGCGCAAAATCAGCGTGCCCACCTTCTGTTGCAAAAGGGTGATACGCTTTACCGTCAAAGAACAAACCTGCTTCCCCTAAACCTGTTCCTGCTGCTAGAATACCTATATTACCAGGAGTAACATTGGTACCTTTGTGCAATACGTGTAATTCAGAAGGTTTAAGTGCAGCTAAACCATAAGCTGTTGCTTCCAAATCATTTAAAATGGCTACTGGGCATCCGCCTAACATTTCACTGATTAGATTTTTATCAATTTCCCAACTTAGGTTGGTAAATTTAACTTTGCCATCAATAACAGGTCCAGCAACTGATAAGCATAATTTTTGAGGCACTTGTTCCCCTGCTATAAAATCAGAAATAATATTTCCAAAATTAACGTGATCCTTGCTCACATACCTTTTCTCTTTAATCAATTCCATGCCACCGCAATGAAATCTACAAAGTGCCATATTGGCTTTGGTTCCACCTATATCACCGGCCAAAACAAGCATGTTTTCTTCAGTTGAAAAGCCCTTTTGCTTAAATGCTATGGGAATTAAAAGTTCTATGTCCATTGTTTCAAAACTTATCTTCAGAATAATTTGCCTTACTTTAAACCTGTTATAAATCCTTCAGATTTAATTTTCTCATATACAGACTTTGTAACTGCATTAGTAAGCTTATCTAAGTTCTCTGGATTTGCAGTTGAAGTAACCGCACTAAAAATCAATTTATCTTGTTTGAGTGAATAGATATTTGTTTCTACCAAATATGTCTTAGTAGTTTGATAGTATCCTGGGTCATAAAAGCGGTTAAAACTATTGTAATAGTATCCATAAAATCCACGATAATAAGTTGGATAAGTGCTAATGGTTCCTGGAACGTATTGAACATCTTTGTCTACATCTAATAATCGCATCACCACCACAGCGTCAAATCCATCCGCTTTTAATTTTGCGCGAACTTTCTCTTTATTTTCTTCGTTTTCACTCTTAGTCAAAAAAGTATAAGAAACCACACCTTTTCCGTTTAAATAGCCAGCCATTCTATCTTCTGTAGATCTTCTATCTGCTTCATTGCGTAAATGGGCAACTACTAAAATATTATTTAATTGTTCCATATTTACTTTGGTATCCGGGTCCCTCCAAGATTTTTCTATCTTAGCTACGGTTCCGCAAGAAATGGCAAATGAGGCCATTAACAGGAATAAGATGGTATTTTTCATATGAAAAGTTTTATTGGTTTGGTTAAAAGCACTCTTGCAAGTTAAAATAAATTCTCCGGGTATTTCCGTTTTCCATTCCAAGGTCTACCCCAATACTGGTTCTTGAGCGTTTGTCCATTTTAACCCTTAAACCAGCCCCATAGCCAATGGCTGTGCTATTGAATAAAGGCTGAGATTGAAAATTACTAGACGCTGTGGTGCCATTGACAAAAACAACAGCTCCTAGAAATCCATTAGCTGTTAGAGGGAATCTATATTCTGATTCCATATACACCATATTAGTACCCCTTAATCGGCCCTGTACATAACCCCTACCTGACCTATTATAGGTATCCCAACCTATGGAAGGCAAGGCCAAATAAGGAATATTTCCACTGGTATTAAACTGTCCCCAGGTCCAGAATGCTAGAATGGATTTGTCTACTACGCCATTACTTATCACAAAGTACTTACGCATATCATAAAATAAAGAACTACTATTTTGGGTGCTCCCTAAAAAACTAAGGTTTTGTCTATATGATAATTGGGCATAGCCACCTTTATAACAATTGATAGAATTGTCTCTGCTATCATATAATAAATCTAAAGACAAACCCAATGTGGTATATTTTTCAGGGTCAAAGCCTTTGGCTATAGAATAGGCATAGTGGTCCGTTACTCTTTGGCCAGGTAAGTCTAGATCTAATTGCTCGTCTCTAATCTGAAAATGCTTGTCTAATTGAATACCCATTCCAACATAAAAATGTTTGGCCACATTTCTATAGGCTTTTTCATAAAACCTCAAATAATTAAACCGCATATTTTGACCAGAATCAGATTCGTTTTTGTGAATCCCTAATCCATAAGTGGGCTGAGCATATAGCATGATCCTAAAATCTCCTTGCAAAATCCATTTATCATTGGGCAAATAGAGATTGGTTCTCAAGTTCATGTAAAACTGTTCCTTGGTAGTTACACTTGCATTTAATAATGCAGAAGAAATATGGGTATTGCTAGCTGGTCCAAGTAGTGAACTAAAGCTAATTCCACCACCAAATACAAAACCAACTGCAGGACCATAACCAACTACCGGCAAATAAGTCCTGTACAATTTACCAACTTGCATGCTGGCATCTGGCGCTTTGCCTTTACTCTTGGTATAATGTCTTAAGTAATCTATTAGGTCTTTTTGTGGAGTTTGAATCTTCAAAACGCTACTATCTGTTTGTCCCATCAAAAGACTAACCTGAATGAACAGAAAAAAACTAAACAGGTATTTTTTAAGGGAAAATTGCATAGGCTAATCTCAGTTTGTAAAAGTATCTATTCTTAATGGAAACCTTTGGAATCTGGGCAATAAAAAAGCCTGTTTTGTCCCTAGGGACAAAACAGGCTTAACTATGTAATTAGATTATTGACCCAGTTTGAATACCAAACCGCCGCCCAATCCAAATTGGTAAAAAGAAGAATATGAAGAAACGCCAGCTCCAGCGCCGCCAGTTCCAAGGTAGAATCCACCACCAACAGCCTGACTAGCAGACATTAATTGTGCTTGGAATTTAAGACCCACTTTTGGAGTAGCCCATACGTTAGCACCTAAGCGAAAACCATAACCAAATTTGGTAGCGGTTGCAGTTCCAATTTTGAAACTAGTAATACCTACCAACAATCCACCAAAGCCTTCTACTTTGTCATTAGACACAAAATAACGGTTGACACCCAACATGAAATTATTGATACCAGCATCAAATGTTCCTGATTTTGGACCACCACTATAATAATTCATTGGTGCCTTAGTATCTAAACGATTGTACAAAAATTCAATCCCCATCATTTTCTGAGGTTTGATTTCAATTCCGGCTCCCCACTGTAATCCACCATTAATGGTTCCATTAAAGTAGTCAGTAGTAGAATAATAAGAGTCAACTTTATCGCTAAAAGCACCAACAGCGTATCCATTTAAACGGATATCAGCTTTTTTTTTTGTGCAGTTGCGTTCAGGGCAAAAGCCATGAAAACAACCAAAAACAAGAACAGATTTTTCATGTTGCGTTTTTTTAATGTCATTTTTGAGCCAAAAGGCCAGTGATTGAAAGAACGAAAATCGGATTTATCCTTGATTAACCAAAACAGTAGGTAAAATACTTGCTAAAAATATTGTATAGGATTATAAAATGAAACATTGTCTGACCAATAACCTAATCTAATTAACCAATCATCCCAAGAATACAGCTATGGTAAATCCCATAGAATGATTTATTTTCAATTGAAAATGGTTTTTATCATTTGAAGAACTGATTATAGTCATGTGGCAAAAAAAACACATGGTTTAATTTTGTGCCCGAGCAACAATCCATATCATGACAAATGCCATCTATTTAACCACTACTGAGCCATTTTCTGGCAAGTCCATCATTGCCCTAGGTTTGATGAACCTACTTTCTGGGAAAACAGAAAAAATTGCCTACTTCAAACCCATTATTAGTATCAATGGTCAAGAAAAGGATAACCACCTTGAAACTATTAGCAAACAATTTGGCTTAGATACTCCCTATGAAGACATGTTTGCCTTTACTAGAGAACAAGTGGTTGATTTAAGAAATGAGGGAAATGAGGCTTTCATGATTGATACCATTATTGACAAGTTTAAGAACTTACAAGAGAACAATGAATTTGTGATTGTGGAAGGTGCCGATTTTATGGGAAGGAGTACCAATTTGGAATTTGATGACAATATTACCATTGCCAAAAATTTGGGTATCCCCGTATTTCTGATTGTAAAAGGTGAAGATAAAACTGTTCAAGAAACCGTTTCAGCAGCTATCTCTACCTATAAATTATTTCAAGACGAGGGTGTTCAAATATTAACGGTTGTTGTTAACAAGCTAAGACCCGAATTAACAGAAGAAGTCATTGAAAAATTACAAGAGGGATTACCCCAAGATGTGATTATTAATGTTATTCCCCAAGACAAAAACTTGGGTAATCCTACTATTAAAGAAATTGTGGAATCTGTAAATGGTAAAGCCTTGTTTGGAGAGCATCTATTCTCCAATCAGGTTGATCATAGTATTGTGGGTGCCATGCAATTACATAATTGTTTGTTGCGTCTAAAAAAGAATACGCTAATTGTTACGCCAGGTGACCGTGGTGATATTTTAAGTGGGGTATTGCAAGCCAATATTTCTAAGAATTATCCAAAAATAGCGGGAATTATTCTCACTGGGGGATTGGTTCCAGAACCTAGTATTTTAAAATTAATTGAGGGTCTTGATACGGTTGTACCTATTATACAGGTAGAGACTGGCACTTTTGAAACAGTCAATAAAGTGGCCAGTACCGAATCTAGAATTGCGCACCACAACAAAGAAAAAATTGCATTGGCCATTAGCACTTTTGACAAGCACATAGATATTAAATCTATTGGTGAAAAAATCAACACTTTCCATACAAGGAACATTACACCAAGAATGTTCCAATACCAGATTGTCAAACGCGCTAAAGAACAACGCAAGCATATTGTATTACCCGAAGGTGGAGACGATAGAATTCTCTTAGCGGCTGATATGCTAGTAAAACAAGACGTGGTAGAGATTACTATTTTAGGAATTCAGGAACAGGTTGCTGCTGCAGCACAAAGACTCAATATTGTGTTAGATTTTGACAGGATACATATTGTTGACCCAGCCACTTCTCCCAATTTTGAAGACTATGCCAATACCTTATACGAATTGCGCAAAGCCAAAAAACTAACCCTTGACATGGCTCGTGACTTGATGCTAGACGTCTCTTATTTTGGAACCATGATGGTTTATAAGGGAGATGCAGACGGTATGGTTTCAGGTGCTTTACATACCACACAACATACTATTAGGCCAGCTTTGCAATTTGTAAAAACCAAACCAGGTGTAAATACGGTTTCTTCAGTGTTCTTTATGTGCTTACCCAATAGGGTTTCCATATTTGGTGATTGTGCTGTAAACCCGAATCCTAGTTCAGAACAATTGGCAGAGATTGCCATCTCCTCTGCTGAAACCAGTATCATGTTTGGAATTGAACCCAAGATAGCTTTACTCTCCTACTCCTCTGGAACTTCTGGAGAAGGAGAAGACGTGGATAAAGTGAGAAGGGCCACTGAGATAGTTAGAGAGAAAAGACCTGACTTGAAAGTAGAAGGTCCTATTCAATATGATGCTGCGGTTGACCCCTCTGTAGGTAAGAAAAAAATGCCCAATTCTGAAGTAGCTGGACAAGCTTCTGTTTTAATTTTCCCTGACTTGAATACTGGTAACAATACCTATAAAGCCGTTCAGAGAGAAACCGGTGCACTAGCCATTGGCCCTATGTTACAGGGGTTAAACAAACCCGTAAATGACCTTAGCCGTGGATGCACAGTAGATGATGTGTTCAATACCGTTGTCATCACCGCCATTCAAGCTCAACAAACTAATTAATACAATCGCATGAATATATTCGTGATCAATTCCGGAAGTAGTTCTATTAAATACCAACTCATCAGCATGCCGGAGGCTATTACCATTTGCTCTGGATTAATTGAAAGAATTGGATCTGACAATGCTAGTATTCACCACAAAACTTTTCATAGAGGTTTAGAAGAATCCCTCAAAGAAGAATTACGGATCAAGGACCATGCTATGGGTTTAAAACTAGTGGCTAGTTATTTATCAGAAGGTCCATTGGCGGTAATCAAAGATCCTGCGGAAATTCATGCAGTAGGTCATAGAGTAGTTCATGGGGGTGAGAATTTTTCCAAGACCATGGAAATCAATGAAGAAATTAAAGCAAAAATCAAACAATTATTCCCCCTGGCCCCTTTACACAATCCTGCCAATTTTTTAGGCATTGAAGTTGCAGAGCAAATTTTCACTTCTGCCAAACAGGTAGCGGTTTTTGATACTGCTTTTCACCAAACCATGCCAGCAATTGCCTATAGAATGGCCATCCCAAATAGATTTTATGAAGACCATAGAATCAGAAGCTATGGTTTTCATGGTACTTCTCATAAATATGTTTCAGAAAGGGCCATTGAATATTTAGCAATAGAACAGTCTAAAATTATCACCATCCATTTAGGAAATGGTTGCAGCATGACTGCTATCAAAGATGGCAAATGTGTAGACCATAGTATGGGTTTAGGCCCCATGAATGGTTTAATGATGGGCACCAGGGCTGGCGACATTGACCAGTCTGTGATTTTTTATTTAGTAAATCAATTGGGTTATCCTATTGAACAGATTCATGATGTGCTCAATAAACAAAGTGGCATGTTGGGCTTGACAGGATTTAGTGACATGCGTGATGTTAAAGCTAGGTATGAACAAGGAGACAAGTCCGCCGTACTTGCTTATCAAATGTATGCCTATCATATAAAGAAATATATTGGTTCCTTTGCTGCCGTTTTAAATGGCCTAGACGCCATTGTTTTTACAGGTGGTGTGGGTGAAAACGATGACCTTACAAGGTCTTTGGTTTGTCAAGAAATGGACTGGTTGGGAATTGCATTGGATAAATCAAAAAATATAAAAAGACAAAAAGGGATTGTTGAAATTAACCAAGATGATACCAAAGTAAAAGTCTTGATAGTACCAACCAATGAAGAATTAGAAATAGCAAAACAGTGCTATCAATTGGTATCTTAATAGGACTACAATGCCCTTCTAAAAACCAATACTTGTTTACCTTCTTTGGTAAATATCAGTTCTTCATTTTCAAGCGTATAAGAAAGACTTCCTCTGAGCAATTGAAGCAATGGCGTTTCAAATACTGCATTGCTACAAGACATTCTAGTTGCAGCTAGGTTTTCAAAATCAACTAAATAATTTGTAACCCTAATTTTGCCGGTAATTCTATTACAACCAGTTGTTCCTGTCAGGGAGTTGTCTGCTGTTTTAAATTCTAATTGAGGAATTTCTTTACCAGATTGTTCTTTGGTTACTTTAGTACCATTAACATACAATAATTGCCAAAGACCATTGATATCTGGCATTACTACTTCTATCGCTTTGGGGCTTGGCTTGAGTTTGATGGAACAAGCATTAAGCGTTAAAAGGCTACAACAAATCAAAACAAGTTTGCGCATACTAGTTATTTTGATGGCGCATCATATCCATGAAATTGTCAAATAGGTAGCGGCTGTCGTGTGGACCAGGAGTACTTTCTGGATGGTATTGTACACTAAATGCCTGACGGTCTTTTAAGCGAATTCCCTCTATGGATTCATCGTTCAAATTCAAGTGCGTAATCTCTACATTGTTGTGATTGCGCACAGCTTCTGGATCAACCCCAAAGCCATGATTTTGTGTAGTAATTTCACACTGACCAGTAATGATATTTTTTACGGGGTGGTTTAAACCTCTATGACCATGGTGCATTTTGAAAGTTGGAATATCATTGGCTCTAGCCAATAATTGATGGCCCAAACAAATGCCAAATACAGGTTTATTTTCTTGCAATATGTCTTTTACAGTAGCAACTGCATAAGGCATGGCAGCGGGATCGCCTGGGCCGTTAGAAAGAAAATATCCATTGGGTTGGAATTCTTTTAGTCTGCTCAAAGGTGTTTTTGCAGGATGCACCCTTACATGTGCGCCTCTTTCAACCAAGCATTCCAAAATATGTTTCTTCACCCCAAAATCTAGTACCGCAACTTTAATGGTTGCATTTACATCGCCCAGTTCATATTCTTCCTTGGTACAGACTGTGCTTGCTAATTCAAGACCATCCATATCAGGTACTGCAGCCAATTGAGCTTTCAAAACCGCTACGTCTAGTTCTGAAGAAGAGATAATGCAGTTCATGGCACCTTTTGTGCGAATATGTGCCACCAATGCACGTGTATCCACGTCATCAATTGCAACAATATTGTTGTTCTTCAAATAATCGTTCAAATTTCCATTTGCTTGATGTCTACTATACAATTCTTCCAAATTGCGCGCAATCAAACCATGTATTTTAACCGAACTGCTTTCTACATCCACATCTTTTACCCCGTAGTTACCAATATGTACATTGTTCATGATCAGCACTTGACCAGTATAGCTGGGATCGGTAAATACTTCTTGATAGCCTGTCATTCCGGTATTGAAACAGATTTCGCCTGTGGCGATTCCAGTTTTACCAAAAGCTGATCCGTAAAATACGTGTCCGTCTGCTAATATTAAAATGGCTGGTTGCTTGGTCTGAGGCATGGTTCAGTTCTAATTTGTTTTGCAAAAAAAATACAATTGGCCCTAAATCAGGGATAATCTTTTACACATTGGTCATAAAAAAAGGCAAGACTAAAAAAGTCTTGCCTATATGTTTCAACAGTTTCATGAAATTATTCAGCGGCTTTATCTTCAACTGCTGGAGTTTCTTCAACTGCTGGAGCTTCTTCAGCCACTGGAGCAGCTTCTGCAGCTTCAGCTTTCTTTTTAGCTCCACCGGCACGACGTGTTTTCTTAGCAGGTTCTGCTGCTTTTTCAACACCCTTACCGTAAATTTCATTGAAGTCTACTAGTTCAATCATTGCTTTTTCAGCATTGTCACCTGGACGGATGCCTAATTTCAAGATTCTAGTATATCCACCTGGACGAGAAGCAATTTTAGGACCAATAACTGTGAACAATTCTTTCACAGCAGCTTTGTCTTGCAATTCTGCAAACACCAAACGGTGGTTGTGGCTGATTTGAGCAGCGCTTTCGTTTTTCTTTGTCTTAGTGATCAATGGTTCAACGTAAGTACGTAATGCTTTAGCTTTAGCCAAAGTAGTAACAATACGCTTGTGTGTGATCAACTGGCTAGCCAGATTCTGTAATAATGCAACCCTATGTGCCTTTTTACGGCCGAGGTTGTTGATTTTGTCTCCGTGACGCATGACATTTGTTTTTATATCTTATACCGTGTCAGGAATATAAGATGTGATGAATGGGATGTTTAACCAGTAACCAAGCAGGGCTTAGTTATCCAAGTTATCCAATCCTAATTTGTTCAAGTCCATACCAAAGCTCAAACCTCTTTCAGTTAACACTTGCTCAATTTCAGATAGTGATTTCTGACCAAAGTTTCTAAACTTCATTAGGTCTTCTTGCTCGTATTGCACCAACTCACTCAAGCTGTTAATTTTAGCAGCTTTCAAGCAATTGAAGGCACGTACAGAAAGATCCAAGTCTTCTAATGGAGTCTTCAACACCTTGCGTAATTGCAATACGTGCTCGTCAACAACATCTTCTTTCTTGTCTTCTTTGTTGTCAAAAGTGATGTTCTCATCAGTGATAATCATCAAGTGCTGAATCAAAATACGAGAAGCTTGTTTAACCGCATCTTCAGGATGAATAGTTCCATCAGTAGCTACGTCTAAAATTAATTTTTCGTAGTCAGTTCTTTGTTCCACACGGTAGTTCTCAATAGCGTATTTCACGTTCTTGATAGGAGTGTGAATAGAGTCAATAGCAATGTATCCAAAAGCGGAATCCTTTACTTTGTTCTCTTCAGCGGGAATATAGCCACGGCCTTTAGCAATGGTTAATTCAATATCCAATTTAGAAGTGTTATCCATGGTGCAAATCACCAGTTCAGGATTCATTACCTGAAAGCTTTGAGAACCTTCACCAATCATGCCCGCATTGAATTCAGTGCGGCCTTTGATAGACAAAGTAATTTTCTCATTAGCTACTTCGTGATCAACAGTTTTTTTGAAACGTACTTGTTTCAAATTCAGGATCACTTCTGTAACGTCTTCTGTGATACCCTTGATGGTTGCAAACTCGTGGTCAACGCCTTCGATCTTGATACCAACAATGGCAAAACCTTCCAAAGAACTCAGCAATACCCTGCGAAGGGCGTTACCGATGGTCAGGCCGAAACCTGGTTCCAATGGACGGAATTCAAACTGTCCTTCAAAATCTGTTGCTTTTTGTAAAACGATTTTGTCTGGCTTCTGGAAGCTTAATATGGCCATATTAGAACTTGTTTTTTACTGATGAATCTTCTTCCCACAAGAGAAAGAAGGAATATGTTTGAAAAAAGAACCCCGGATCTTACAATCCAGGTCCTTTTATTATTTAGAATACAATTCTACAATCAGTTGCTCCTTGATATTCTCAGGAACGCTCTCACGATCTGGCATGGTAATGAAAGTACCTTTCTTTTCATTCTCATTCCAGTCAATCCAGCCAAACTTAGGATTCTTGCCACGGTTCTTGCTAACTACTGAAGAGTTATCCGCACTCTTGGGTTTGTAAGCAATGATATCTCCTGGTTTGCAAGTATAAGAAGGTACATTCATCACTTCACCGTTAACGGTAATATGCTTGTGGTTTACCAACTGACGAGCTTCAGGACGGCTAGCAGTAAGACCCATGCGGAATACTGTGTTATCCAAACGAGATTCCAACAATTTGATCAAGTTTTCACCGGTAACTCCTTTTAGACGCTGTGCTTCTTCAAAGGTTTTACGGAACTGGCGCTCCAATACACCATAAGTGTATTTGGCTTTTTGCTTTTCACGCAATTGCAAAGCGTATTCACCCAAGGTTTTACGCTTACGGGCAGCACCGTGCTGACCGGGAGGGTTGCTGTTCTTACCCAACCACTTGGCGTTTCCCAAGATGGGTTCGCCGAAGATTCTGGAAATTTTGGTCTTTGGACCTGTGTAACGTGCCATTTGTTTTTGTTTGCGATTTTTTAATGACGACCGGGTATCGTAAAAATCTAAAATAGATACCAGGCCCTGTTATGATGATTGATTGACGTTTGTACGTCTAATCATTATACCCTACGTTGTTTAGGAGGACGGCAACCATTGTGTGGTAGCGGAGTTACGTCTTTGATAGAAGTAACTTCAATTCCTGACTGAGAAATAGAACGGATAGAGCTTTCGCGACCGGCACCAGGACCTTTCACAAATACGTCTACACGCTTAAGACCAGCATCAGAAGCAACTTTTGCTGCATCAGCTGCTGCCATTTGGGCTGCATAAGGAGTGTTCTTTTTAGAACCTCTAAAGCCCATTTTACCAGCACTGCTCCAAGAAATAACTTGACCAGATTTGTTGGTAAAACTGATGATGATGTTGTTAAATGTAGCAGAGATTCTAACTTCTCCTGCTGCGTCAACCTTTACTACCCTTTTCTTGGCAGCGGTTTTTGCGCTGTTCTGCGCTTTTTGCGGTTTGGCCATTGTTGTTTTTTGAGGTGTATCCCTTTTTAGAGGGACGCGTTTAAAATGTAAAATCCCGAACTGATTCGGGAACCGTTACACTCTCCTTTCCGATAGGAAGATCCAAGCTGCAACGGATTTTATGAATGCGTAAGTCTAACCTTTTGCAAGGTTAGACTTACGATCAATTATTTCTTAGCGGCTTTCTTCTTACCAGCAACTGTCTTACGCTTACCTTTTCTGGTACGGCTGTTAGTCTTAGTACGTTGACCACGAACAGGCAAACCTTTACGGTGACGCAAACCACGGTAGCAAGCAATATCCAACAAGCGTTTAATGCTCATAGAAACTTCACTACGTAAAGCACCTTCCACTTTAAATTCAGTGTTGATGATATTACGGATAGCACCTTGTTCTTCATCGTTCCACTGGTTTACTTTCTTATTGAAGTCAATACCAGCTTTAGTAAGAATATACTGAGCAGTAGATTTTCCGATCCCGAAAATATAGGTCAGACCAATTTCTCCTCTTTTATTCTTTGGTAAGTCAATACCGGCAATACGAGCCATATTCTAATTTTAAGTTTTATACTGTTTTATTCAGGCACACCAATTAAGCGTACCAGTGATTATCCCTGACGTTGTTTATAACGAGGGTTCTTTTTGTTAATTACGTAAAGTTTGCCCTTACGCTTCACAATCTTACAATCTACACTGCGCTTTTTGATAGAAGCTCTAACTTTCATAACAATGTTTTTTCTTTTGCTAGCCCCCTCCCTAAGGTTGAAATGCTAGCTTATTGGTACCTGAATATTTTTTATCCCTGATTGCTGCCTTATTTGTATCGGAAGATGATTCTTCCTCTACTTAGATCATAAGGGCTCATCTCAACCCCCACTTTATCACCAGGTAA
>NCHJ01000052.1 GCA_002256765.1 Bacteroidetes bacterium 24-39-8 | reverse complement strand
CTCGTTACTAAATCTTTGTGCACCTCTAAAACTTCCGTCTCCTCCTACAATCACTAAACCGTCAATTCCTCTTTTTTTAAGGTTTTCATAGGCTTTTTTACGGCCTTCGGGTTCAAAGAACTCCTTGCAACGGGCTGTTTTTAAGATGGTTCCTCCTCTTTGGATAATATTAGCAACCGATCTTGAATCCATGGGTATAATATCATCATCCACCATGCCGCTATAACCACGCATAATGCCAAAAACATCTAAACCATGATAAATTCCTGTTCTTACAACGGCTCTAACTGCGGCATTCATGCCTGGAGCATCGCCTCCGGAGGTAAGTATACCTATTTTATGAACTTTTTTTGTAGACATCTTATGTATTCAATTCTTTCGTAATACGATTAGAGATTAAGGTAAATAGCAATCGTAATGGTATTGTGTAACTCTTACACAAGTTCCAAAAATAAGCAATTAAAGCTAATTCTCAAATGCCTATCTCTTGGCTCAAATGAGTATTTTAGTAATATGAAAATCATAGTAACCGGTGCCAATGGCTTTTTAGGGCAACATTTAACCCAGTTTTTGGTAGAAAAAGGTCATCAGATTCTAGCTTTATCAAGGGGGCCGCAAAGGATTCCGGTGGGTAAGTTTTTATATGAAGCAGTAGATTTAACCCAAAAACAATCTGTTAACCAATCTTTTGATGCTTTTAAACCCAATTTGGTCATTCATTCTGCTGCCATGAGTAAACCAGATGAATGTCATTTAGACCAGGCAGCCTGTTTATTACACAATGTTACTGCAACTGAGAACTTATTAGAAGGAGCTTCAAAAACTGCTGCAAGATTTTTATACCTGTCTACAGATTTTATTTTTGGTGAAAACGGCCCACACGCTGAAACCGCCATTCCCAATCCCTTGAATTTTTATGGTAAAAGCAAATTGATAGCGGAAGAAAAAGTAAAAGCTGCTGGTTTGGACTATCATATAGTAAGGCCCGTTTTTATTTATGGGAAATACTGGGAGGGTATGCGACCTAGCTTTATTCAATGGGTAGATCAAAACCTAAGTGCTGGAAAACCCATTAAAGTGGTATCTGACCAATTGCGCACACCTAGTTATGTGCAAGACTTATGCAAGGGCATTGAACTGGTATTTTCAGGTTCTGCCAATACAGATTACCATTTGGCTGGTAAAGACCGAATCTCTCCCTATGAAATGGCTTTGACGGTGGCAAAAGTTAGAAACCTAGACACCCATCTAATTACCCCAGTTACAGCAGACAGTTTTCCGGAGCTGGTTCAAAGGGCTAAATTCTCTGGATTGAAAATTGACAAAGCCGTACAAGAATTAGGATATGACCCAGTAGATTTTGAGACAGGTGTTCGTTTGAGTTTTGGTTTATAAATTAACAATAGTTTCATATAGACTTAGCCCAAATGATTAAATTTATATGAATTTCATACTTGAAATTTTAAAACCTTCATGTCTCAATCCTTGTTACATACCTATTTTAAGCAAAGGGTAAAACAAGTGTTTAATCATTTGCATGATTTTGACAGTTCTATGTCAGAAACAGATCTGCATGATTTTAGGGTTGAGTTAAAAAAAATGCGAGCCATTCTTAAGTTTCTGTCAAAGATTTATTCTAAACAAAAATTAAAAAAGTCTGCTAGATTATTATCTAATATTTTTCAACAAGCAGGTGATATTCGGGAATACCAATTGTTAATTCAATGGTTGGATAAAAATGAAATGACTGTTTTGAAAAATCAATGCTTCCCTGAAAAAAGGATGCATGAAATGATGCAGCATTTTCAGCAACAAACCCATTTGTTTAAATTAGAATTAAAGGAATTAATAGACCAATTAACAGATTTTGTAAAAACAACTAATAGTATTCTAGCTGAGCAATATGCCATTGACCTTTTTGCCCAAATCAATAAAATAATATTAAAAGATTGCAATGCTAGTCAATGGCATGACCTAAGAAAACGCATTAAACAATGGCAATATGCATGTAATTGGATAGACGAGAAAGATTGGAATCTTGAACAAGCCTATTTTCAAAAATTACAAGAAGCCATTGGTAATTGGCATGATATAGAAACCATTCAACAGAACCTAGTTGCCCAACATAAAGCCTATTCCAATCAAATAGAAGTATTGATGGAACTTACCAAAGCAAGCCAAGTTTTAGAAAAATCAAATAAGCTAAGAAAACGTGAGGTTCAAGAATTATTAGCTAGAAAAGTTATTTCTATCTAAAGTTCGTTGATCAAAGGCAGAAAAATTTCAGCCATCATGCACCTGGCACTTCCACCTCCATTAGTTTCAATAGTATTGATGGGTGAATGCAGGATTTGATTAAAAGCCTCTAACTGGAATACCTGATCTTCATGAAGACTTTGATAAGCTTGGGTAGACATAATCAAGAATTTTTCATCTTCCTCATTTTTTACTTGTAACATATTCCCAGCAAAATGATTCATCTGCTCTAAACTAATTGGAACAATGGATTTGCCTGAAGATGTAATTTGTGCTATCAACATTTCTCTTTCCAAATCCGTGGCAATTGAATCTAGACATATGACTACATAGCGGTCTGCCACACACATCATGACGTTGGTATGATAAATGGGGGCACCTTGCATGTCTAGGGCTGAAAAAGCTACAGACTGATAGCCCAATTCAGTACAAAATTGTTCTAATAAATTTTCATGTGTTCTATCACTCAAACACGCATAGGCCAAATGATTTTTTCTATCCAAGACCATAGAACCAGTACCTTCTAAAAATAAGCCCCTTTCTTCCTGTTCAGTAAAGTCAATGGTTTGTTCAATCAAAAATTTTTGGGAGAGTTTCTCAATAACAGCTGGCTTACGTTCCAGTCTGCGATTCATGGCAAACATGGGATAGAGTACAATAGTCCCGTCTGAATGAAATGAGATCCAGTTATTTGGGAAGATACTATCCGGAGTATAAGGCATAGGACTATCCTGAACTACTGTCACGTCAATTTTATGTGCAGTAAGTAAGGCCACAAATTGGTCAAATTCTGCCAATGCTTTTTCGGCAACCTGATTATCTGAACTGGATTGTTGAAAACTATTATTCACCGCCGTTTCTGCATTAAAGCCAAACTTGGCTGGTCTAATCATCATGATATGCGCTGTGTTTTGCATAAGATGTTGTTTTATTGAATAGGGGTTCTTAAAATAGGCATACTCATGCAATGAAATCCACCTCTGGCTCTTGATAATTCAGCAGAAGGCATTAGGATTAAAGTATCGTGCATGTTTTCAACTGTCATTGTTCCAGCTTCTAATGCCTCAATCAAATCTTTGGCAAGAATAATGGTAAAACCTGCTGCCTTAAATGCTTCTGTGGTTTTATCATTGCGGTCATAACCCAATACCACGCCTTCTTTCAATGCTAGTAGATTGCAAGAGTCGGTCCATTGCTCTCTTGCATTATAGGGGAATTCATTATTACCAGAAAAGATAAATCTGACCTCGTCTTCACAGTGTAAATCGTTCTTACTAATGTCTACCAATAGGTCTTCCAAACTTTCAAAACTAATGGGGTTTTCAGGCGATTTTTTATGGAATTGAAGAATCTTAATTTTCTCTTCTTTCTTTATTTCTAAAATGCGTTCTACCACATTTTCGTCTTCATGTTTAACGGCTTTTCTAGAGAAATTCCCAAGCATGACCCAAACGTCTCTTTTTACTTGGGTAAATACCGTGTCAATATGCATATAGTCCCGCTTCTTGGGAATTTTTACAATGGTTACTTTTTCTACCACTCCTTTTTCAAACAAAAGATTGGTAACCCTTACAGCTGCTTCAGAACTGGTTCTTTCACTGACGCCAACTAGTAAATGTTGTTCACTTACTACCATAATATCACCGCCTTCTAAAGTAATTTTTCTATCATCATCTTCTTTTGGAAGTAAGAAGCTATGGTGTGAATCCGAGAGCTCAATAATATTATTTCTATAATCTGCAAATAGCGGATGATGGAAAAAGATATACTTGGCCAGTAATGCTTCTCTAGTTCTGGCTTTTTTGGCAGGCTTATTTAAAAGCACGTATTGATTAATAGTGATGCCAATATCTCTAGTGAATATGAAATTAGGAATTGGGGCAAATAATAATTCCCTGTTTCCAGCAGCACTGCCAGAAATAAAGGTCTTGGCTAATTCAATAGGGGTATAGCCCAATAATTCAAGTTGTGTTTGGTAGGTACAACTTTCAATGGCACATACAGATGCAACTAGTTTTGAACGAATATCAACATCTTCTAAAACCTGTGCTAATAGCCACTGTAATTCAATCACATTTTCTGATGCAAAGAAATTGGGATGCTCTGGTTTATAAAAATTGCGTTGATTTTCTACAGCATCTATTTCTTTTAATTTGCCCTTGATCTTGGTGGGGTCTAGAAAATACAATAGAATCTTGGTATAAAAGTCATACTCATTTCTTCTAATGGTATCTAAATGAACAATGTCTTCAAAAAGCCAGTCTTGGGCTTTAGAAGGGACTACTTTACCCAGACCACTGTCTGGACTATGTACTAATAAACGTTTTAATGTTCCTATTTCTGAGGTAACAGACAATTGGGATAACATACAATAAGGTATTGATGAATAGTAGGGTTTTCAACAAGAAGGCGCTTGCAAAATGCAAAAAAAAATCTAAGCGTACTTAATGATCGGGCATTGGATTCAATCCGCGATACATCCAAGCAAAATGGGCTGTCAAAAATGATATGGTACTGCAATGATGCATAAATCTATTGCAAGTTAGGGGTTTTGTTTCAATGGGTCAACCCCCTTGACTTTTCCAAATGAAAATAAAGGTCTAAAACGCATAAATAGGTCTTCACTATACCATTTCTCTTTTCTTGTTTTAGCAATAACAGTGGCGTGTTCATGCATTTGATAGGCAAATGCTTTCATGGCAGCTTTTGAAGTCCAAATGCTAAATGTGGCTTGTTTAATCCAAGGAATTTCACCTATGCCAAAAGAGGTTTGAAATCCAGGAGCCCCGGCCATTCTATTGGCTACTTTATCTACATTTCCCCAAAAGTCTTTTAATTTATTGAGCTTGATGGTTGCCCTTGTTAATATAGCAATTGGACCTTCATATTCACTCTTGATAGGCACAGGACCAAAAGGTTGTTTGCCATCCCATAATCCATGACCTTCAATAGGTTCTAAAACAATGGTCCATGTTTCACATTTAAAAAATCGCCACCAGGCAGCAATAAATCTGCCATACCTATTTTGTAGATAGGTAGTTTCTTCCTCAACCCCTGATGGACCTTGATTCAATTCTTGGGTGTTTTGCAATGGATCAATAACCAAAATGGCCCATTGTGCTAGGTCTGGTGTTTTGTCAAAAGAACCATTCTTACCTGTACCCATTAGTTTCCAAAATCCAATTTGCTGATTGAGCAGTAATGGCAACCTAAATAGGGCCATAGAAAGGAATCCTGCCCATCCCAACCAATTGGGGTATCTAACAATGGTGATACTACAAATCATTCTGCGAATTTAGGCTTTGAATTGTTTAATTTGCCTTTGCATGAAACAGCTTATCACCAACATCCACCAACTGGTAAATGTTCGCTCAGAAAACAAATTGTTAAAAGGGGCTGCATTGGCGCATCTTCCAATCATTGAGAATGCTTGGTTGGTTATAGATCAGGGACTAATCCAAAATTTTGGAACTATGTCAGCCATATCAGAATTAGCAACTTTTTTTGATCAAACCATTGATGCAGCAGGCGCTACTGTGCTACCTTCTTGGTGTGATAGTCATACCCACTTGGTTTTTGCAGCAAGTAGGGAATCTGAATTTGTAGATAAGCTAAAAGGAATGAGCTACGCCGATATTGCTGCAAAAGGGGGTGGTATTTTAAATTCTGCTAGAAAACTACAAGCTTGTTCAGAAGAGGAATTGTTTCAATTGGCTTTGCCCCGGTTACAAGAATGGATGCTGCTGGGTACAGGGGCCATGGAAATTAAAAGCGGATATGGTTTAACAGTAGAAGCGGAATTGAAAATGCTACGAGTTATTAAAAGACTCAAAACCGTTTCTCCCATTCCTATCAAAGCAAGTTTTTTAGGTGCTCATACTTATCCTTTAGAATATAGAAACAACCATGAGGGATATATTCAACTGATTATTCAAGAGATGCTTCCAGTCATTGCCAAAGAGGGATTGGCTGATTTTATAGACGTGTTTTGTGAGGATGGATTTTTTACAAAGGAAGAAACTATCCGAATTTGCAAAGCGGGTGCTCAGCTTGGGTTAAAAGCCAAGATTCACGCCAATCAATTGAATTTATCTGGTGGAGTAGAAGCCGGTATTGAACTCAATGCACTATCTGTAGATCATTTGGAAACTATGGATGCTGCTACTATATCCGCTTTAGCTGCTTCAAATACCATTGGTACCTTACTACCAACAGCGGCATATTTTCTAAGAATGGGTTATCAACCTGCAAGAGCACTGATAGATGCAGGTGCTGCTATTGCCCTTGCTTCTGATTTTAACCCAGGTTCTAGTCCAAGTGGAAATATGAACACCGTTGTTTCTATGGCTTGTATTCAAATGAAAATGCTGCCAGAAGAAGCCATTAATGCAGCCACCCTAAATGGGGCTTATGCCATGGAATTAGCATCTGAATTAGGTAGTATAACAAAGGGAAAGAGGGCCAATCTGATTTTCACCAAACCCTTGTCTTCTTTGGCTTATTTACCCTATGCGTTTGGATCTAATCTCATAGAAAAAGTAATGGTGTCTGGAAAATTTCTGTAATCAATTTTCTGCTATGGGCTTTAATGATTAACTTAATCAATGGAAACATACCCACAAGCGCGCAATGAAACACCTCAAAACCTATCACAAACAAGACCTGCTTTCTGTTACCAAGATCAGAAGATTTGAAACCAAATTGGGAGAACGGGTTCAAGTGCTCACAGATACCAATCAAATAGAGCAATCAATCCGTGAAACTAATGCCCATTTTGTCTTGTTTGGGGTTCCGGAAGATATAGGTGTAAAAGCAAATTTGGGTATTGGCGGGGCCGATTCTGCCTGGGTACCATTTTTGCAATCCTTCTTAAATATTCAAAGCAATGATTTTTTAGAGGGGAGTGAAATTTTATTATTAGGTCATTTTGACTTTTCAGACTTGGAACACTTGATTGAACAGAATGCACTTAGTTACGATGAAAAATCAGAAGCTTTTAGACATGCTGTTAATACCATTGATGAAGAAGTGGAACAGTTAATAAAATTGATTACTCAGTATAAGAAAATACCAATTGTTATTGGTGGTGGACATAACAATTCTTATCCCTGTATCAAAGGCGCAGCAAAGGGATATTACAAAGCTGGCGTCTTACCCATTGCACAACTCAATGCCATTAATTTAGACGCTCATGCAGATTTTAGACCCATGGAGGGGCGGCATAGTGGAAACGGATTTACTTATGCGGAAGAAGACGGATACTTAGAGAAATATTGTGTTATTGGTATTCATGAAAATTACTTACCACAAAATGTGTGGATGGATATTGTGAACAATCCATTTGTAGACTGCATTACTTATGAAGACATTTTTGTTCACGAGAAAAGAACTTTTCTGCAAGCAGTTGGGCATGCTACTTCCTTTACAGACGATACGCTTTGTGGCATTGAATTAGACCTTGACTGTATTCAAGGTGTATTGAGTAGTGCCCAAACACCAGTTGGGATTAGCCCAAATCAAGCTAGGCAATATGTGCAGTTTGCCACCGCTCAATCAAAACCTGCTTATTTGCATATTTGTGAAGGAGCCACCCATTTATCAGACGGTAGAACCGATGGTAGCACTGGTAAACTAATAAGCTATTTGGTCAGCGATTTTGTAAAGGCAATGCAGATATTGTAACAGCTAAGCAGATTTTTTACAAGTTTTCAAAATCTATAATTGTAAAATTTTACCAACTATCTCAAACAAACTATCCTAGATTTCCTCCACCCGGTTTCTTAATAGGAGCTGGCATGGTTGCTTTAGGTTTTTCTCCAGGTTTTAATACTGGAGGGGTAACCACGGGCTTATTATCTGGTAGTTTGGCAGGTTGGCCGTCTTTAGTTTCTAATGGTTTGGGAACGCCAGTCTTGCCAGCTTCTAATGGGTCAGATTCTGCTTTAATATCTTCTGGTTTTATGTCATTTTCTAATTCATAATCATTCATTGTTCCGTTTCCTTGGTCTTCACCCTCGGCACCCAATGGAGCAGTAGTGCCATTGATATAGTCAATGATAATATCATTGGTCATTACTTCTGGTTTTACAAAAGTTTGACTAGCGTCAAGCCCACAGTTTGGATCAGCAGATGCTTTGGCAAAGAAATAAGCCCAAATAGGCATAGCTGCTCTTGCACCTTGGCCATTCAAGTTTTCATTTTTAAAACGGATAAACCTATCATCAGCGCCAACCCATGTTCCTGCCATCAATTGTGGGGTATAACCCATAAACCAAGCATCGGAATTGTCATTGGTGGTTCCAGTTTTACCAGCCACTTCTAAATTGCCAGGTAAATCATAAGCCCAGATTCCACGGGCTGTTCCATATTGGATAACGCCTTGCATCATCTTTACTATGGAATAAGCTGTTACTTCACTAATCACTTCTTTGCGTTGTGGTGTAAAGCTTTCCAACACATTACCATTCCTATCTTCAATACGGGTAATATACATGGGCTTGGCATTGAATCCCCTTCCAGGGAACATACTATAAGCCTGCATCATTTCAAACAATGAAATTTCACAAGAACCAAGTGCTATAGAAGGGTAAGGTTCAATCTTGGTTTGGAGGTTCAATTTTTTTAAATACTCTACAAATCTTTTGGCGCCATTATTTCCTGTAGCATCCAATTGCTTCATAATATAGGCAGAGGCGCAGTTTCTAGACTTGGCCAAAGCTTCTGCCATGGGGATAGTAGCACCTGTACAAGATTTGCTAGTAGCTGGTACCAATCCGTATTGTCCAAAGCTTTGTTGGTTGTCATTAACCGGTGTATTGGGCGTGAACCCTGCTTCTTCTATGGCCAGACTATACAGAAGCGGTTTCATGGTAGAACCTACTTGACGTTTGGTATTAATATTGGCGTGATCATATTTAAAAGTTTTAAAATCAATACCACCCACCCAAGCTTTTACTTCTCCTGTCATGGGTTCCATGACCATAAAGCCCGCCTGCAACATTTGTCTATGATACTTGATAGAATCATAAGGAGACATGGTAGTATCCTTTCCACGAGTACTATTCCAAGCAAATACATGCATGGGGATTTTTACTTTAAATGAAGCTTTAATTTCCTCTTCATTTAGTCCCTCTTTTTTCAAATTGCGCCAACGATCACTCTGTTTCATGGACGCTTCCAAAACCTGTTCAAAATTTTTCCAGATGGTACCGGTCTTAATGTTTTCCTGAGTATTCAACAGCTTCTGCATATAACTCATATGCTTTCCAACTGCTTCTTCAGCATACTGTTGCATTCTTGGATTGATGGTTGTATAAATGCGTAAACCATCTCTATATAAGTCATAGTTGTCTCCATTACTCTTGGTATGGGTCTTGCACCATTTCTTCATTTCTTCTCCCAAAACCATTCTAAAATAGGGCCCCAAACCAGCGCTTTCATCCAGCTTTTTAAAATTGAGTTCTATGGGTTTTCTTTTTAAAATTTCAGCTTCTGCAGAATTTAAATAGTCTTTAGACACCATTCTGTTGAATACAAGGTTCCTCCTTTCTAATGCTTGTCTAGGATTTCTGCGTGGGTTGTATAGCCCTGGTCCATTGATCATGCCAATCAATACAGCCGCTTCTTCTACATTTAAACGGTCAGGCTCTTTTTGAAAAAAGGTTTTAGCGCCATTTCTAATACCAAAAACATTGTCACCAAATGCTACGGTATTTAAATAAAGAGTTAATATTTCTTCTTTGGTAAAATTTCTTTCCAGTTTAATAGCAATAATGCACTCTTTTAATTTTTGGATACTACGTAATAAAAAATTCTTAGTGCTCCAGTTTTCTGTAAAAAGGTTCTTGGCGGTTTGCATGGTAATGGTACTGGCACCTCCTTGGCTTCCCAAGTATAAAAATGCCCTTGCCAACCCTTGTGCATCAATACCGCTATGGTCATAAAAACGTTTGTCTTCTGTGGCCACTAGTGCATTAATGGCGTGTTTACTGATGTCTTTGTATTGAACATTAATCCTATCTTCTATATAGTATTTTCCCATCAGGTACCCATCTTGGGCGTATACCTGGCTGGCTTGTAAAGCAGTAGGGTTTTCAATGTCTTCAATATCCGGCATGTCACCTATCCATCCCCAATTAAGCATTAGTAGAAATAGGACAACAAATCCCAGTCCTGAGAAAAAAATCTTCCAAAATAGTTTAACTGGTCTAGACATATAAAAGGTATGATGGAAATGTAAACTTATCGTAAATCTATAGAACTGCCTTAAACAGAACTGCTAAAATCATTAAAAAATATCAGGGAATACCCCATGTAAGAATGTTCTGTATTCTTGAATATCCTTTTTAGATTTCAGAATAGTCAAATTTGCTCCACTTAAAATCAAGAAACTATATTTTTCTGGGGCCAACCAAGGCACAATTCGGGGAGCAGCTTGGGGTTTGGCTTTGTTAATATATCCAACGGCGTCTCCGGCATTGGCAAAAGGGCCTACCAAGACCAATTGCAGATTGGAAACAATGGATTCATTACCAATGGCCAGATTTTGGTTACTATACTGCTCTCTATTAAATCTATTGAAGGCGTTTTTGGCTTCTCCGGCAAAAATACCATCCACTTTGTCTAGAACTACCGCCACAAAATGGGGATCATTGGCACTAAATGCATACTGATTGCTTGGCGCTGCTTTTATTGGTTCAATTTTTTGCATAGCTGCGTCTACCAAAACCACATTGGATTGTTTTCTAACAGTATCAACCTTTGGTGGAGCAACAACCACAATTACAGGCTTTTCCTTTGCTGGAGCAAGGTCCACAATTGCAGGCTTTTCTTTTGGTGGAGCAAGGTCCACAATTACAGGTTTTTCCTTTGGTTCAATGGTTTTTGGTTTGACCTGCAAAACAGGGGCAATTTTTTGTGTAATTTTAGCCTTAGGGGCTGGGGCTTTTTTGAGGGTATTTACGTCATTAAGCTCAATGGGTCTTTGTGCAATTTCTTCCGGTCTTTCAATTTTCAAATCAGTTAAATAGGTTTCAATTTCTTTTCTTCTTTTTAAAACATCCACCATGGTGTTGGCTTTCTCTTTTAAAGGGGAATTAGGAAAAAGTCTGGTAATTTCTTGTAATCTATTGATGGCAATACTGTCTTCTCTATTTTTTACATAATAAATGGCTTCAATATAGAGCTGCTGTGGTGTCCAATAAGATTTACCCCATTTTTTGTCTGCTGTTTCCTTTACTTGTAAGGCATCTTTAAATGAACCGGAAAGGAATAGGTCATATACTTGTTCATAAGCCAGAGTAGCATTGTCCTTGGCTACAGGTTTTCCCTGCTGTTCTGCTATTTTGTTGTATTTGCCATTGGCAAAATTGGTTTTTAATAATTGTCTTACAGAATCAGCCTGAACGGGTTGATTATTTCTGTCATAACAAATGGCCAAGTTGAATAAGGCTTTTTCAGTTTCACTCACATCAGGGAATTGGGTAACAATGGCCCTATATTCTTTAATAGCACTGGGGTAATGGCCCAAGTTCAATTGGTATAAAACAGCATTTTCCATAGATGCTTTTAAAATGGCCAAATAGGAAGTTGACATTTGCTCAGAAGTCAAGGGCAATTTTGCTAAAAGCGATTCTAGGGTCAATTCTTCCACGGGTGCAGCTGCAGCTTGGTTATTGGGATTAGTTGGCCCATTATTATTCAATGCAGATTTTTGAGCAAAGGATTTTTCAACAGCAGATTGCCTGCGCCAGGTATCTACGTTTGGTCGATTACCCCATTTGGCTTTGAATTCAGCAAATCCTCTAGACTTTAGTCCAGCATTCTGAAAATAAAATTCATTGGCACCTGTTGCAAATAAATCTGCATCTTGGTTTTGCCCCCCGCCAAATCCCCCGCCAAATCCACCACCAAATCCTGATTCTTGGTTATCCAAATCTTTTAAACCAGCTTCCTTTCTCAGGGCTTTGAGTTTGGCTTTTAAAATGGCATTACGTTGATCAATAGGCATCAACGCTAGTTTTTGTAAACTATCTTCTAAATAAATAATAGCAATGTTTTCGGTAATTGTTTTTAGTGGTGGTTTTCTATCTAAAACACGTTGCTTTGAAACCTCATTTAATTGATCAGTTTGCAAACTATCGTAGAAACGGTATGCATCTGGATAAACGCTTCTGTCATAATTCAAATCGGCCAACAACAAAAAACTAGCCTGTTTTTGTCCAGGATTGTTGTCATTAAATGCAATACTATTGAGTAAAGCTTTTTGTGCTAAATCTGTATGTGTTTGTTTTAATTCTAATTGCGCAATAGCATAATAAATAATATCCCTATAAGGTTCATACAATGGGCGTTTAGCCATTTTCCATAATTGGTTCAGGTTTTCTTGAATGGCATTGGCTTTTTTACCTGACTCCAATGCACTAATAGCTAACCGTGCATATACTTCTAAAGTAGGATCCGTGGTAGATTTAATGGATTGTTCATAAGCTAGAACCGCTAAACTATCATTTTTGGTTTGTGTATACAATTGACCAGCCAAGTACTGCCAACGAGCTTTGTCTTGTGCACTTACAGCCCTATCTAATGCTTTCACCAAATACCTTGCAGCACTATCATAAGAACCTTCCTTATAAAAAGCATATGCGGCATTTTCATTCAATTGGGGTAGGAGTCTTTTTGGAAAATTTGGGTCAGACCTCAAAATAGCAATTAATCCAAATGCATTGTCCAACTGGTTCTGTTCTATATAGGTTCTGATCCGCCAAAGAAAACCTTCGTTTCTGCCAGGAGGGGTAGAACTAATTTTTTTCCAAAGACTGCTGCTCTCTTTTGTTACAACAGTGAACTCGCCATTGGTATTACTACTATTACTACCAACTGGGAGGTCATAGCCGTCCTCCTTTGGAGCAAAAGCATAATTTAAATATTGAAAGACTTGTACCGCAGAATCATAATCTTTTTTGTATAAATATGCTTGTCCCATGAGTAAGTATAAATCATCTACCCAAGCATTTCTTAAGTCATGAAGCAAAATGCCAGCCGTACATTTATAAAGTACAGAGTCTAGTTGTTCTTTCTGTTTATAAAGGTCTTCTTTGGTAAAATTGTAAAAGGGTAGGAGTTGGTTATAGTCTTCTGCAAAACTGCTTTTTGCCCTTTCAAGAACATCGTTGATTTTATTCTGGGCATTAAAAAAGTAGTTGTAATGGGTAACAGTATTTTGATAAATTTTTTTGCCCCCCTTGATCCTGCCTGTTCCTGTTTTCTCAGCCGGAAGATCCCGATTTTCATATTTGGTGGGCTTTTTTAGCTCAACGGTAGAATAAGGTTGCGCTAACACCAATAAAGGCAGTACCAAAGGAACTAAAAACAAGATAATGGTAGGGATATGCCTTTTATTAGCCATGCTCATGAGCAACATTAAATAAATACGGTTAAAAATACATTTATTTCCCATTTCCATCCCATTTAAAGCTGAGGGAATATTACCTTTATACTGATTTAACAAAATGGAAAAGCCTAATTACAACGATACCCTCAAAAGACTCAGGAACTCTTACCGCTTGGTAGTGATGAATGATGATACTTATGAAGAAGTGGTCACATTTAAACTTTCTAGGCTCAGTGTATATATTGGCTTGAGTGTAAGTTTTGTGGTTTTGGTGGGTTTAACCATTGCACTTATTGCCTTTTCTCCTCTGAAATATTATATTCCGGGTTATGGAACACAAGAAAGTAGAACCGCGCTTCAAATTCTCAAAATCAGAACGGATTCCTTAGAACAGTCTATTCGTTACAAAGAACAATATTTAGAAAGTGTTAAAGCGGTATTGAATGGGAATACCCCAATTCAAAGAGATACTACTATGTTGGATCTGCCCAAAACGGATATGTCTAACGAATAATGAAAAAGTCAACACCGGATAATAAATTACTTTGGCAATATGCCGGTTTGGCCACTCAACTATTGGTTGGTTTGGGATTAATGTTATGGTTGGGAAACTGGTTGGATAAGTATGTTGGATGGAAAAGTCCCATTTTGGTTTGGATACTGCCCTTGTTATTATTGCTGGGCATTTTAATAAAAGTATTTAGAGATACATCAAAAAGATGATAGGAATAAATAATAATAAAAAGGCTTTTTTGCCCTTTGTTTTGGTATTTGTAACCATTTGCTTAATTGCCTTAGGATTTGAGGGTTTGATGAAGACATGGCATATTGACAAATGGGTAATTGTTGGTGCCAATACCTTATTGTTCTTAATTAGTATTTACAATGTTTACCAACACCTTAAAGTAGTACAACAAAATAATCCACACGCCATGGTAAGGGGGGTAATGGGATCTACTGTTTTAAAATTATTTGTTTTAGGTACAGCAGCATTTCTGTATCTCTATAACGTTGGAGAACAAAAGAATATCAATGGATTATTTATTGGTATGGGCCTGTATATACTCTATACCTGGATGGATGTTCGCGTTGCATTATTGGTGAAACCACAAAAGAAAAATGGCGGTAACTGAGCATCCCATGCAAGCTTTGGCGGGCTATCTTCCCAAAGGTAGTTTTGAACCCGTTGTAACTTATCTACACCATTATAAAGTTCATTTAACGGTAACCAAACAGCGTAAATCAGTTTTAGGTGACTACCGTCATGCAGGTTGGGGTGGTAATCATAGGATTAGCATTAATGGAAATCTAAATCAATACGAGTTTCTGATTACCCTACTGCATGAATTGGCACACTTACTTTGTTTTGAACAATACAAAAACAAGGTAGAAGCTCACGGTAAGGAATGGAAAAATATTTACAGTAATCTTTTGATTGTTTTTGTAAATAAAGGTCTGTTCCCGGATACTATTGTAAAAGCATTACAAAAGTCAATTGCCAATCCATCAGCTACAGCTAATGGAGAAACAGATTTACTCTTGGCATTAAGACAATATGATGCTATCCAAAAACCCGGATTTTGTGCAGTGGTAGATTTGCAAGAAGGGGTACATTTTCAAACGGAAAATGGAAAAGTATTTAGAAAGGGTGCTGTAAGAAGAAAAAGGATTGCCTGTACTGAAATTAAAACAGGCTTGCAATATAGTTTTAGTCCTATTACATTGGTCAAACCTTTAATGGAGGCTGATACATAGTAATTGAGCGGGTTCCAAAGGAGTAGGATAATTCAATTCTACTAGTTTTTATGGGTAGCAATGTACCAAACAAGCAAATAAAATACGTGTTTTAGCGGGGGCAAAATGGGTGATAATAATTCTTTGAGATAGATCCTTACTTGTAAAATTGTATTCTAAATCTAATAACATGTTGTATCATCAAAGAAAAACAGAAAGAATGCAATTGGGCAGAAACATTAAATCCTTGAGAAGCTTGAAAGGATTTCCTTTAAAGTATGTAGCCACTGAATTAGGAATGAGTATTTCTAACCTAAGCAATATTGAAAACGGGATAACCGGTATTGAACAAAAGACCTTGAAAAAACTAGGGCAAGTACTTGGGGTTGAACCACAACAAATTCAGGTTTTTAATGCTGAAAAGTTTTTTAGTATTGCTGTTAATCCATCAGCAAGTTGGCAAACAAATTAATATTGTTGAGCGGTTGTAAAAAACACTAAAGTCTGGACTAGATTACAAATCTTCCTGTTGTATAATGGAAGCTAGGGTTTCTAATTCAACTGGTTTACTCAAATAGCCAACAATTTCAGGAAAATGTTTGGCCTTCTCCCGGTCTTCTGCGGCAATGGAAGAACTAATGATGTAGATAGGTATTTTGCTAGAAAGTGTTGCTTGTATTTCACGAAAAGCTTTCAAGAATTCCCATCCATCCATAATGGGCATATTAATATCTAGGAAAATAATTTCTGGGATAGGTAGTTGCTGATCTATCATGGATGTTAATCCTTTTAGAGCTTCCTTACCATTGGAAAAGGAATTTACAGCATGTTCTATTTCAAGGGCAGCTAAAGATTTCTTGATTAGGTAAATATAAATTTCATCATCATCAATGACACATACTTGTTGTATTGGTTGCATCTTTTCTAGAATTAGGGAAGGCCTGCTGGCTGCAATTAAACTGTTACAAAAATACTGCAAAACTAACCAAAAACAAAAAGACCCCTGCAGGGGCCTTTTTGTTTGCTTCAATAATATTTTTAAGCAACAGCTTGTTTTACCAAAGCAGCAGCTTCACTTAATTGAATAGCTGATTGAACCTTCAAACCACTTTCGTCAATCAATTTTTTGGCTTCAACAGCATTGGTTCCTTGCAGTCTAACAATAATAGGGATTTCAATATTGCCCATTTTGTTGAAAGCTTCAATAACACCTGCTGCCACTCGGTCACAACGTACAATTCCACCAAAAATATTGATCAGGATGGCTTTTACGTTGGGGTCTTTCAAAATGATTCTAAAACCAGCTTCTACTGTTTGTGCATTGGCAGTACCACCTACGTCTAAGAAGTTGGCAGGCTCTCCACCGCTCAATTTAATCATATCCATAGTAGCCATGGCCAAACCAGCACCATTAACCATACAACCCACATTTCCGTCCAATTTTACAAAGTTCAGGTTAAACTGACCAGCTTCTACTTCAGTTGGATCTTCTTCAGTCACATCGCGCAGAGCGGCAATATCTGGATGACGCATTAAAGCATTGTCATCTAAGTTCAATTTACAGTCAACTGCAATGATTTTCTCGTCACTTGTTTTAAAAAGTGGGTTAATCTCAAGCATGCTAGCGTCTACGCCAACATAAGCATTGTATAAATTGGTTACAAATTTTACGCAATTCTTAAAGGCTTCACCGCTCAGGCCAAGGTTGAAGGCAATTTTACGGGCTTGAAATCCTTGTAAGCCACCTCCAGGGTGAACCCATTCTTTAAAGATTTTTTCTGGTGTTTTATGGGCTACTTCTTCAATATCCATTCCACCTTCTGTACTATACATCACTACATTCTGACCTTTTGCACGGTCTAATAGAATTGATAAATAGAATTCTTTGGTTTCATTAGGTCCAGGATAATATACGTCTTGGGCAATCAAGATCTTGTTAACCTTTTTACCTGCTGGGCCGGTTTGTATGGTTACCAATGTGCCACCAAGGATGTTTTTGGCAATATTGCTAATATCTTCCAAGCTTTTAGCCACAGCCACACCACGTTGTTCACTACCTACAATTTTACCCTTTCCACGTCCACCTGCGTGAATTTGGGCCTTAACCACTGCAAAATTATTGCCGGTTTGGGTCTTAATTTGACGATAAGCTTCTTCCGCTGCCATCACAGTGTCAACAGCGATGCCTTCCTGTACGGGAACATTGAATTTTTTCAGCAATTCCTTCGACTGGTATTCATGCAGGTTCATATTTATAAAATTTTTGCGAAGATAGGAGAAACCGTCCTATTAAAATAGTAGAGAATAAATTGATGTTGTAACATATAATTTTATATTTTTGACTTGCTCTTAAACATTAATACAAATAAATCTATGAAAAAATCAATTTTTGCAGTTGCCGCTTTGGCAATGACCTTGGGTCTTTCTTCTTTTGTTGGTGCTGATACCAAGAAGGACGTTGTTAATTACACCGTAAGTGCTGAAAAAAGCCGTATTGACTGGATTGGTTCCAAAAAAGGCGATTTCCACACAGGATATTTCCCAATCAAAAGTGGTTCAGTTGCTGTTGATGGTGGTAAATTAAAAGGCGGAAAGTTTGTAATTGACTTAGCTGGTGTAAAAGTAACTGATGCTTCAGCAGAGCGTTTAACTGGTCACTTGAAAAGCCCAGACTTTTTTGACGTTGCCAAAAACGGAGAAGCAAGTTTTGAAATTGCTACAGTAAACTATACTAGCGATGCTTCAGCTGACGTAACTGGTACTTTGTCAATTAAAGGTGCTACCGTACCAGTTAAATTTGTAGTAAATGTGCGTAGTGCAGATGATAAAGGTTTCTTTGGTCAAGCATTCTTGAACATTGACAGAACTTTATTAGGTGTGAACTATGGTCCTGGCCAAGTAGCTAAAGACGTACAATTAGCCGTTCATATTTTCGGTACTAAATAATTGAAAAGCCTATTAAAAAGCCCCGCTTCCTTCTAGGAGCGGGGCTTTTATTTTTAAATGACGGTCTTTTTGTTTAATTATTTTTAAAGGAATCACTCTTAACTCTTAACTTCTTTTTCCACTCTTCACTCTTCACTCTTAACTCTTAACTTCTTTTTCCACTCTTCACTCTTCACTCTTCATTCTTCACTCTTCATTCTTCACTCTTCACTTCTTTTTCCACTCTTCACTCTTCATTCTTCACTATTATCTCTTCACTTATTCTACAGGTACCTTTCCTTTAAAATATTGATATGATGAAGATGATGCCCAAAAATAATAAAGCATAATGCGTTCAACGTACAAGGATGCCCACTTGCATTTCCAATAAAGCTTAATTGGTCTTCCTGAAAACTAGCTAACAAAATATCCGTTGATTTACGCACCAATAAATACTCTTCCTTTAATTCAGCTAGTGATCTTTCTGCTACAGGGGCATTTGCGGCATAGTGATTTTCATCAAAGCCGGGAAGGGGGGTAGTATCTTTTCTTGAAATCCGCAGTGCCCTATAGGCGAAGATTCTTTCCGTATCAATTAAGTGTTGAAATAATTGCTTGATGGTCCATTTACCTGGTGCATAAGCATAATCGGCTTTTTGATCCGATATGGAATTAATAAATGCTGCAATGTTGGTAGGGTGGGTCTGTAACAATTCTGCAACAGAATTACCTGTAGCCAAATCGGCATATCCCTGATAAAAAGCGCCAAAATCTCCGGCTACTGGTCTAGACATTATTTGATGGATTTTGTTGTTTTATTGATTGGTTTTAGTATTTCTTTTTTTAGGGGCTTTGTTTGATCAGCCAGACTAAT
>NCHJ01000051.1 GCA_002256765.1 Bacteroidetes bacterium 24-39-8 | reverse complement strand
TAGTTTAATTAAAAAACAACATCTTCTGAAAGCCTTTATTCATCAATATTTCAGCGATTTGTAAAAAATTAATTCTTACAAAACTCACTTGTAATTTTCTTGAAAATGCCTGCTGTAAAAGGTCTGAGAAGCCGGGCAATTCACACCCCGCTTGAAAAATGTTAATAAACTTGTTTAAAAAAAATTTTGCTTTGGTAAAAAGGTTATTTAATATTGTGTAAGGAAATTTAATTTCCTGGTACTTACTAACCCATCTATATACAAAGTCTCGCTTCTGCGAGACTTTTGTTTTATATGCATCAGTACTTCAAAATATACAAACCCTTCCAAGTACTTTCACAGTTTTCACCAGAGGGAGACAAGCAAACTTTGTCTAATTTTTTTAAAGTTCCCAAAGACGTTTATCCAGTAGGAAGATTAGATTTTGATAGTGAAGGATTATTACTACTCACCAATAACAAACAAATCAATCATCGTTTACTGCATCCCAATTTTCAACACCAACGTTCTTACTTAGTACAAGTAGATGGTGCTATTACTGATGAAGCAATTGCACAATTAAAAAAAGGCGTTGAAATAAATGTGGATGGAAAAACACATAGGTGCAAACCATTATTTGCAAAAAGATTAGAAGAGGATCCAGAACTACCTGCAAGAAATCCACCCATTCGTTTTAGAAAAGAGATTCCCGCACCTTGGTTAGAATTGATTTTAACTGAAGGAAAAAACAGACAGGTTAGAAAGATGACAGCCAAAGTAGGATTCCCCACTTTGCGTTTGGTGCGCAAGAGTATAGAAGGCATTTTCTTAGACAAGATGCAACCCGGAGAAATGATTCCATTATCAGAGCAGGAAATCAGAGAAAAACTGTTTGGCGGCAAATCGCTTTGATGCATTATTTTTGCGGGTTCCAAGCAAAAGAAAATTATGAGTTCAAACCATTTGTCAGAGCAGGAATTGATCCGCAGAGATAAGTTGACCAAACTGCAAGCAGCAGGCATTGACCCTTATCCCGCACCATTGTATCCGGTTTCCCATTTTTCAACCGAGATCAAGGATCAGTTTACCGAAGAAACCAAGGATCAATTTGCCACAGTATGTGTGGCCGGAAGAATCATGAGTATCAATGACAAGGGTAAAGTATTCTTTATCAAGATTCAAGATAGCAAGGGCATTATCCAGCTCTATGTAAAAAGAGATGACCTCTGCCCAGAAGAAGACAAGTCTTTCTGGGATAATGTGGTAAAAAACGGATTAGACCTAGGTGATATTATTGGTGCCACCGGATATGTCTTTATTACTAAGACCGGAGAAACCTCTATTCATACCCAAACACTGACCTTATTGACCAAATCGCTCAAGCCATTACCAGTAGTAAAGCGTGACGATGAAGGCAATGTATTTGACGCCGTAACGGACCCCGAGTTCCGCTATCGCCAACGCTATGCAGACCTGATTGTGAACCCACAGGTTAGGGAAACCTTTGTGAAGAGAACCAAGTTGGTCAACACCATCCGTGATTTCTTGAACGCACAAGGCGCTCTAGAAGTAGATACGCCCGTATTGCAAAGCATTCCAGGTGGAGCAGCAGCCAGACCCTTTATCTCTCACCACAATGCCTTGGATATTCCATTGTACATGCGTATTGCCAATGAGCTTTATCTGAAAAGATTGATAGTGGGTGGTTTTGACTGGGTTTATGAATTTAGCCGCAACTTCCGCAACGAGGGTATGGATCGCACGCATAATCCAGAGTTCACCGTTTTGGAATGGTATACCGCATACAAGGATTATTTCTGGATGATGGAAACCACCGAGCAATTGTTTGAGAAAATTGCCATCGCCCTGCACGGCACAACCGACGTGCCCGTGGGAGACAAGATCATTAGTTTCAAAGCACCTTTTAAGCGCATCAGCATTTTAGACGCCATTAAAGAGAACACCGGCATTGACGTAAGTGATAAGGATGAAGCCGGCTTGCGCGATGTTTGCAAGCAGTTAAACATTTCTGTTCCCAACAATATTGGTAAGGGTAAATTAATTGATGAGCTCTTTGGAAACACCAGTGAGCACACTTATATACAACCTACATTCATCATTGACTATCCGGTTGAGATGAGCCCTCTGACCAAGAAGCACCGCAGCAAAGCAGGATTGGTAGAGCGATTTGAACTCATGGTCAATGGAAAAGAAATTGCTAATGCTTATACAGAGTTGAATGACCCTATTGACCAACGCGAACGCTTTGAAGAACAAGCCAAACTCATGGAACGCGGAGACGATGAAGCCATGTTTATTGACTATGACTTCTTGCGTGCATTGGAATACGGTATGCCACCTACTTCTGGTATTGGCATTGGGATTGACCGTTTGTGCATGCTGATGACCAACCAAGCTTCTATTCAAGACGTGTTATTATTTCCACAAATGCGTCCGGAGAAAACCGAAGAAGCTATTGAAAAAGACACCGAATCTGCTTCATAAAAGCCCTACTAAAACAATTTTAGTATTAAGATTCCAGTATTTCTAATAAATGTTTACATTTGAAAACCCCCAGTTATGAAACTAAACTGGGGGTTTTTTGTTTCCCCTTTTTGAAAGCATCAACTTGTTAGACCAACCATCCATTATATGAAACAACTCAGCAGCTTCTTGTTCTGCGGTCTCTTATCCCTGACCGCATTGAACGCACAAAATGCCAAGCCCGCCGCTGGCGGTGCACCCAAACTGGTTACCCAGGTTGAGGGAATCAAAGAATACAAACTCAGCAATGGGCTTAGGATTCTATTAGTACCAGACAATTCTCAAAACAACTTAGTGGTAAACATCACTTATTTGGTGGGTTCCAGACACGAGGGTTATGGAGAGAGTGGTATGGCCCACTTGTTAGAACACATGATGTTCAAGACTTCTAAGCGTTACAAAGAAATCAAAAAAGCCATTGCAGACAAAGGCGCAGAAGCCAATGGTACTACTTGGTATGACCGTACCAATTACTATGAAGTAATGCCCGCCAATGACGAAAACCTAAAATGGGCCCTTGACATGGAGTCTGATAGAATGGTGAATAGCCAGATCTTGAAAGATGAATTGAAGACCGAATTTAGCGTTGTACGCAATGAGTTTGAATCTGGAGAAAATGACCCAGGTGGTGTTTTGGAAGAGCGTATTATGTCTACTGCTTATCTCTGGCATAACTATGGTAAATCTACCATTGGTAGCAAGGAAGATATTGAACTAGTACCAGTAGAAAACCTACGTGCTTTTTACAAAAAATATTATCAACCAGACAACGCCATCTTAATGGTGGGTGGAAAATTTGACGAGGCAAAAGCCTTGCAATGGATTCAGCAATTCTATGCAGGTATTCCAAAACCAACCCGTGTTTTACAACCCACTTATACCGTAGAGCCGGTACAAGACGGAGAGCGTTATGTAGAATTAAAGCGCGTGGGCGATATACAATACATGGGTATGCTCTACCATACACCTGCCTATTCAGACAAGGACTTTGTAGCCAACCAAGCCCTGATGCATATACTAACCAATAACCCTTCTGGAATTTTATACAAAGCCCTGGTAGAAAAGAAATTGGCAACAGGAATTGGCTCAGACATGCTCTGGTTGCAAGATCCAGGCTTTACCTATATTCAAGCCGAGGTTCCAAAGGAGAAAAGTCTTGATTCAGCCAAGACGGTGTTTATGTCTACCCTAGACCAATTAGGTAAGACCAGCATTAGTCAAGAAGAACTGGACCGCGCCAAGAATGCCTTGATCAAACGCGTAGAGAATACCACCAATAATACCATTGGTTTGAGTATCACACTCACAGAAGCCATTGGTTCTGGAGACTGGCGTTTGTTTTACTTGAATAGGGATCGTCTAGAAAAACTAACCCTAGCCGATGTACAAGCTGTGGCCAAAAAATATTACAAACCATCTAACCGTACCTGGGGTCTATTTATACCAGACAAAAATCCAGACCGCGTTAAAGTGGAGCCCACTGCAGATGTAGCTGCCTTGGTTAAAGACTATAAAGGCAAGGAAGTAAAAAAACAAACCGAGACTTTTGAAACCAGTATTGCCAATATTAAAAAGAATGTTGTTTACAAAAAATTACCCAATGGATTCCGCTATGCTTTGCTGAAAAAACCAGCCAAGGGTGAGAAGATCATTGGTAATTTCAAACTCCGTATTGGTAATGAAAAAAGCCTTGAGAACATGTCAACTGTTTCAAGTTTCACCGCTTCTATGTTGCGTAATGGTACTAAGAGCTTGAACAAAAAACAGTTGAACGATAGCCTTGACAAAATCAAATCTCAAATTAGTATTGGTGGCAGCGGCAATACCGTGAGCATTAATATTAATACGGACAAAGCGCATTTTGCAAATTGCATGGCTTTGCTAAAAGAGATTCTGTCTAATCCTTCTTTTGACCAGAACGAGTTAGACAAAATGATTTCACAAAGCAAAGCTTCTATAGACGCCAATAGAAATGATCCACAATACCGTGCATCTATTTTGGCTTCACAAAAATCTGAGCGCTATCCCAAGTCTAGTATTTACCATACTTCAGATGCAGATGAATCAATTGCTGATTTGAATGCCGTAAAACGCGCAGACCTAGAAAGTTTCTATACTAGTCATTATGGTTCAAACAATGGTACTGCAGCATTGGTAGGAGAATTTGATCCTGCTGAAGCAGAAAAAGCTATTGCTACTGTATTTAACGGATGGAATACTAAGACCAATTTTGCACGCGTTCCACAACAATATTTTGACGTGAAAGGTGAAGACCTAACCGTGTTAACGCCTGATAAAGCCAATGCCATGGCACTGGGCATCATGAATATTCCAATGAATGATGTTGACCCTGATTATGCGGCTTTGACCATGGCCAATGAATTATTGGGCGGTGGCGCATTTCTTTCTTCTAGAATTCCAATGAGACTTCGTGAAGCAGAAGGTATGAGCTATGGAGCTGGATCATTCTTTAATGCTGGTTCTAAAGATAAAGTTGCACAATGGGGTGTATACGCCATCTTTAATCCAATCTATAAAAATCGCTTGGACTCTGCTTTAAAAGAAGAAATTACCAAGGCATTGGACAAGGGTTTCACAGAAGATGAATTGAAAAAATCTACTGACTCTTGGATGCAAGGTAGAAAGATTGGCTTAGGTGTTGATGGTCAATTGGCCAACATGCTAGAATCTTATCAGTACTTAAATCGTGACCTAACTTGGTATACCGATTTTGAAAAACAAGTCACTTCTTTAAAGTTGCCACAAGTAAATGCAGCTTTGAAAAAATACATTGATCCTAAAAAATTAGTCTTGGTGTATGGCGGTGATTTTGACAAGAAAAAATAACCCAATATTCCCACCACAAACAATAAAACAAAAAGGGCTGCAGAAAATCTGCAGCCCTTTTTTATAAAATAATTTTCCACTCTACCCTTCCTCGCATTCTTCACTCTTCACTTTTATCTTCCTTTCTCCTTCTTTTTTGACTTTTGACTTTTGAATTTTGACTTACTTTAGTCTCTATAGTTCAACGCCGGCTTTCTATCGCCCAGCAGGGCTTTGTATTGATAGTCTCCACGCGCTTCTTTAAATTCAGCTTTGGCTTTTTCAATGAGTGCTGGTTGGGTAAATAAATCAATAGCTGTAAGTGTCATAGTCTTTGCTGCTACCATCATCCCCTTGGTGCCAATCTCTGTTCCACCACAAGCCACAGCCTGCCAACTATGTGCAGGCGTTCCTGGAATCCAAGTAGCTGCTTCCATTCCAACAGTGGGTACTGCATAACTCACATCGCCCACATCGGTGCTGCCCCCGCCTGCATCAACAAAGGCTTGCAAAGGTTTTACCATTGCCGCGTTGGCTATTTCAGGTGCTTTAAAAGTAAAGCTACTTTGAAGTTTTTTTCCAAAAGCAATCTCTTCTGGGCTATACTGAACACCACCTACTTTCTCCAAATTTTCTTGCATGTTTTGCGCCAAAGTTTTGTTGATAAGTAGGTCATGGGTACCACCAATGATCTCATGGTCTACATTGGTTTCTGTTCCCATGGCTGCACCTTTGGATGTTTTTACCAATCGGTCAAAAATGGCTACAACTTGCTCACGCTTGGGATGACGTACATAATAAAACACTTCAGAAAAATCAGGTACTACATTGGGTGCTCTTCCACCTGCAGTAATCACATAGTGAATCCTAGTTTCTTGTGGCACGTGTTCACGCATCATGTTTACCATATTGTCCATAGCTTCTACACCATCCAGTGCAGAGCGGCCTCTTTCTGGAGACATGGATGCGTGTGCACTCAAACCCCTGAATCTGAATTTGGCAGAAGTATTGGCTAGCGCCGATGTCATGGTAATACTATTGGCGTCACCTGGATGCCAATGCACCGCCACGTCTACATCATTAAATAATCCTGCACGCACCATATATACTTTTCCGCTTCCGCCTTCTTCAGCTGGGCAACCAAATACTTTTACGGTACCGGTTAGTTTTTTGGCTTCTATCAGTTTTTTGATTTCAATCCCTGCTGCAACAGAAGCGGTTCCAAACAAATGGTGACCGCAACCATGACCAGCGTCTTGTCCGGCAATTAATGCTTTTTCAGGACTGGCTTGTTGTGCCAATCCAGGCAATGCATCGTATTCAGCCAAAATGGCTATCACGGGTTTGCCGCTTCCATAAGTAGCCACAAAAGCGGTTGGTATTCCAGCAACACCTGCTTCCACTTGAAAACCGGCTTCTTTTAAATGTTGTTGGTGCAGAGCAGAACTCTTCACTTCTTTATAGCCTACTTCTGCGTATTTCCAAATTTGTAAAGCCGTTGCTTTGTCTGTTTCATAACCCGCTTGCAGGTCTTGCAGCGCAGCGGTTTTTAATAAGTCAATAGGATTGGCTGCTGCAGTCTTGGTTTTCTTTTGTGCAAAAGCCAGCATCACTATTACACTCAGTGATGCGGTACAAATCAATTTTCTCATAGCTAGTTTATTTATACAAAAAGGTCGGGGTACAATTGAGCACCCGGAACAACAGAATATTTAGACAAATCGGTAATGCCTTCTCCAGCCAATACTTCTTCATCAATAAAAGTATTACCCGTACACTGTGAAGCATTTTTCTTCAAGATAAAATACACGGCGTCTGCAATAATTTCTGGAGTACGGCTCATTTTAGCAAGGGCTTCTCCACCCAATAAATTACGCACTGCTGCCGTATCAATAGTGGTTCTGGGCCAAAGTGCATTTGCTGCAATGCCTGCTCCTTTAAATTCTGCTGCCCAACCCAGGGCCAACATACTCATGTTGAACTTGGTAATGGTATAAGCAATATGCCCTCCCATCCATTTTGGAATTAGGTTAATAGGAGGAGACAGGGTAATAATATGGGGGTTCTTTCCCTTTCTCAAATAAGGTAAGCAATGCTTCACTACCAAGAAAGTACCACGCACATTAATACTCTGCATTAGGTCAAAACGCTTGGACTCGGTTTGTTCTGTTGGGGTTAGTGAAATGGCAGAAGCATTGTTGATGACTACATCAATACCGCCAAAACGCTCTACGGCTAGTTGCACCATTTGTTGAATTTGCTCTTCGTTGCGAATATCAACTTGAACAGCAAGTGCTTTTCCGCCAGCTGCTTCTACTTCTGCAGCGGCCGAATGAATGGTTCCGCCCAAACGAGGGTCTTCGTCTACCGATTTGGCAGCAATGATAATATTGGCTCCCTCTTTGGCAAGACGGATGGCCATGGCTTTTCCAATTCCCCTGCTAGCGCCGGTAATTAGGATGGTTCTGTTTTGAAATGGCATATGGTAATAGTTAGATGCTCAATTTAGCAAATCCAACTTACCAACCTAAGAAATCTTTGATCACAGATTCAGTTTCTGCACAAGCTTTGTCTAAGTCATGGTTCACAATACAAACATTGAACATATGGTTAAAGCTAATTTCATAAGCTGCTTTGTTTACCCTGGTAGCCAAGGTTTCTGGGGTTTCGGTACCCCGGCTCTCCAACCTTCTTTTGAGTTCTTCCACTGAAGGGGGTTCTATAAATATGGAAAGACTACTTCCTTTGAACTGTTCTTGTACATGAACGGCGCCTTGCACGTCTATGTCTAACATAGGGGTTTTGCCCAAGGACCAGATGCGCTCCAACTCAGCATGAAGGGTGCCATAATACTTGCCTTCATACACCATTTCCCATTCTATAAAAGCGTTTTCAGCAATTTTCTGCTTAAAATCCACTTCGCTGATAAAATGATAATCCACTCCATCCTGTTCCCCGGCTCTAGGACTACGTGTAGCAGCCGAGATGGAAAAAGACAGTTTGGGATATTTTCCCAATAGGTAACGGGTAATGGAAGTTTTTCCAGCACCAGAGGGTGCGGTAATGATAATCAGTTTCTTTTGGCTATTGGCCATGCTGTTAGATTTGCTGCAAAGAAAGGTTTTTTCTTATTGTTGACCCCATATAGGTAGTTGCACAGTGGCCGCCACCTGCTCATGGTTCAGATTGGTCAAACTCAATACCGGTGAATTTTCATAGAAAAGACGGAAGCGTTTGTTTAGATTAACTATACCAATACCCAGCCTTCCCTTTTCTTCCTGAACTTGAATCTGACCAGTATTGATTACAGTGATAAAGAGTTCATCTCCTATTTTCTTTACTTCTACAGAAACATGACCGCCCTTGACCAATTTGCTAATCCCGTGTTTGATGGCGTTTTCTGCCAAAGTAAGTAAGATACTGGGGGGCACTGTTAGTTCAAGTGCTTCCGGATCAACTTCTACCTTGTATTCTAAACGTTCTTCAAACCTAATTTTCTCCAAAGCCAGATAGTCCCTCACTATATCTGCTTCTTGTTGCACGCTGATAAAACGTTGCTTTTCATAGTTGAGGGTATGACGCAGCAATTGAGACAGGAGGGTGGTGGCGGTGCGGGCTTGATCCCCATCGGTGATGATCAGGGAGCGGATGCTGTTAAGGGCGTTGAATAGAAAATGGGGGTTCAGCTGCAAACGCAGAATTTCTAGTTGGGCGGTTTGTAACTCCAAAGCGGTATGCAATTGTTTTACATCGGCCTTGGCCTTATGGTACAAAAACTTAGAAATATGGTACATCAATAACCAAACCGCCAGATAGCGACTCCAGTTTATCACGTTCATGAAAAAGTTCAGGTTCCAAAAGGCAATCCTGGAACTATGGTCAATCAGGTAGAATAAAAAGGTTCCGGTAAGGGGAATAATCAAAGACAAACTGACCCAAGAAACCAGCATCCAGAAAAACTGCGTCAGGTAAGTATGTTTGAAAAAATTGCTCTGGTTAATAATATAGCGGTACAAATGGGTGTACAACATGGCAATGACCGTAAGACCTGAAAGCGATAGAAAATCTGGGATGGTGAAAAAACCCAAGCCTATATAATTGATTAATTCATAGAACAACATGGCCAGCCAACCACAGGCTTGAAAAATCCAATAGAGGGTCTTTCTGTTTACTTTGTCTAAACGCAAGGGTTGTTTCTTATTTGTAGGGTTGGGCATTGATTCAATTAAGATAAACAAATATGGGAGATTTTTATCAGCAGTTTCCCAAATAGGGATGAAAGGCCAACAGAGATTTTGGACTGCCGCTCCTCCATTTACAAGGTTTCGTTGAGTGCTTCCCTTTGCTTTTTACTATTTCTGCCTACGGCGTAATAGGGTTTAAGGGATTGGAAAATCTGCTCAAACTGGGTTTGACCTGCAGCCGCTCCGTTCTTGCAATGTTGAAAATAAGAACGGGTTTGCTTCATAATATCATTACCCAAAAGTAGTCTGGCGTCTTCTAATTGTTTCTTAAGTTGGTCTACTTCTTCCAACAATTCTGTGTATTGTTCAAACAATTGCATTTGATTATTACAAGCCGTTAAGTCTACATAACTAGGTACCGTGCTGGGACTTTTGCGCATATGGAGCAGGGCCGCTTTTACAAAATCCTTTCGCTTTAAGTGCAGTTTGAACATACTTCTACGTTCCAAATTGCTCAGTTTTACCTTGGCAGGTATCATGTTTTTTACGGAAGATAAGTGCTGGTTAATGGCCAGTAATTCTGATCCTATAAAGCCCCTAAAATTAGCCATGGTCTGTTATTTAATAGTAAATAACGCTATATTAAATAGAAAATTGCTGTTTATTAAAGATTATTTTTCTGTTAATCCAGATTAAAAATACCCTGTTAAAATTCTTGAATTTGCCAACAAAATGGTTTAAATGGGATAAAATGCAGATAAAATCACAGAAAAAAGGGCTTTTTTATCCAATTTTCAGGTTGTTTGCCTTAACTTGTTTGTCAGAAAAAACGATTGCAGCATGGGATGGTTCTGGAAAACCGCTTTCAGGTTGAGTGGCTGGCGCGTGCGCGATGCCTATCCCAAAGGGATTGACAAAGCCGTACTCATTGTTGCCCCTCATACCAGTGCCTGGGATTTTCCCTTAGGGCTGGCTGCAAGGTCTTATCTAAATTTAAAGCATACCCACTATTTAGGAAAGGAAGAACTCTTTAAAGGCCCCTTTGGTTTTCTGTTCCGAGCTACGGGAGGTTATCCAGTAAACCGATTCAATAAGGAGAAAATGGTGGACCAGGTAGTGTCTCTTTTTCAAACCCATGATCAATTTATCCTTGCTTTATCTCCAGAAGGTACCCGCAAAAAAGTTGACCGGCTCCGCTCTGGGTTTTATCATATTGCCAAAAAAGCTGGCGTGCCCATTATCATGATCGGCTTTGATTTTTCTAAAAAGGAGATTAGCATTGCCCCAGCTTTTTTTGCTGGTGAAGACGAAGAAGCCGATTTTAAAAAGATCATTCAATTCTTTGCTCCAATCAAGGGAAAAATTCCGGAATTGGGATTAGAGCATCTTTTGAACCAGGATTCCATAACAGCTCATTCAGAAAACAACCAAAACGCTATATAGCAAACACCCCTCAAATTAATACATGCAATTCAGCCACAACCCCCCATCAATTATTGATTGTTTTTGCAAATACGAAATAGAGAAGCCTGATGCACTCTTTTTATCTGAGCCCGTAAATGGGGTTTATCAGGAATTTACCTGGAAAAGTGCTGGGGCAGAAATTAGGAAAATGGCAGCTGTTTTGGAGGAAAAAGGGCTCAAAAAGGGTGATAAAGTGGCAATTTTGAGTAAAAACTGCGCTTTTTGGGTAATGGCAGATTTGGCCATTTTGATGGCTGGATGTGTTCCTGTTCCACTTTATCCCAACTCAACTCCTCAGAGTTTGAATCAGATTCTGATTCATAGTGATAGCCAACTCATTTTTATTGGCAAACTAGACAATCCCAGCCTTTTGCAACAAGCGGTTCCTGCTGGGATGCCCCAGATCAGTTTTCCATTCTACCCCATTGCAGATACTGAAATTTGGACAGACCTGACTAGTAAACAGGAGCCCCTACAGGGAAAACCCTTGATTAGTACGGAAGATCTTGCTTGTATTATATATACATCTGGCACTACTGGCATGCCCAAGGGTGTGGTTCATAAATTTGAAGCCATGAGTTTTGCGGTGGATGCTTTTTTGCAAACCAACCCCACGCTTAGAAAGGAAATCTTCTTCTCTTATCTTCCACTTTGCCATGTGGCAGAAAAAATGCTGGTGGAATGTGGAACCATTTTCACGGGAAGCAGCATGTATTTTGTGGAGTCAATGGACAGTTTTACCAAAAACCTGCAGCATACCAGACCCACGGTTTTTCTAGCAGTTCCCAGAATCTGGGAGAAAATGCGAGAGGAAATTTTGAAGAAAATGCCTCAGGCCAAATTGGACAGAATTCTGCGAATTCCACTCATTTCTACACTTTTTAAGCGGATTTTGCGCAAAAAACTGGGTTTTTCTAGGGCAAATTTCATTTTTACGGGTGCATCGCCCATTAACCCTTTGCTCCTAGAATGGTTTAAAAAACTGGATATAGAAATCATGGAAGCTTACGGGATGACGGAGAATATGGCCCTATCTCATGCCAATAAAAAAGGCCATACCAAGTTTGGTACTGTGGGTACTTCCTACCCGGGAGTAGAAGTGAGACTGGGAGCAGACCAAGAAGTACAGGTTAAGAGCAAGGCCTCCATGGTGGGCTATTATAAGGAACCAGCGCTTAGTGCCGAATCTTTTATTGACGGATATCTGCGTACAGGTGACCAGGGGTCAATTGATGCCCAAGGTTATCTAACCATTATTGGCCGCACCAAGGACCAGTTCAAAACCAGCAAGGGTAAATACGTGAGTCCCGCCCCCATTGAAAGCAAAATCTTGGAACATAGTATGATTGATCAGACCTGTGTGGTGGGGCATGCTATGCCTTCTGCCATGGCAATTTGTATTCTATCGCCGCAAGGCAGAGAAGAGAATGCTTCTAATCTGAGCCTTTCACTTAGCGAACACTTGAAAAAAGTGAATGAACATTTGGAGCCTCACGAGAAATTGAGCAAAATGATCCTGCTGAAAGAAGAATGGACTATTGACAATGGTATTTTGACGCCAACGCTTAAAATCAAACGCAAATCGGTTGACCAGCAATACCAAGAAAACTATGAAAACTGGCAATCTCAACCTGAAACCGTACTCATTCTATCATGATTTGGTCAATTAACACCAAAAACTACCCGAATACACAATTTTAGCAGTCCAGATTCGTTTTCAATGTGAATTACGGTAAAAATCAAGTTATGAAAACGAGAAACTATTTAGTACTAGGACTAGCATCGCTTTTCCTATTTTCTTGCGTTAGCCAGAAAAAAATGAGACAGGCCGAGGCCAAATACGGCGAATTGAATGGTGCGTACGCAGAATTGAAGGAGAAATACAAAGCTTGCCAGGATGATCAAACTGATTATAAGGGCAAAATTTCTACCCTAAATACACAGAAATCTGCTTTAGAATCTTCTAATGCCGACCTGAAAAATCAGATTGACTATCTAAAACAGAACAATAATACTGTTCTGAATCAGCTAAAAGACCTTTCTGTGGTTACCGGTTCTCAAGCTGAAAGCATTAAGAAGTCTTTGGAAAATATTGGTTCTAAAGATATTTATATCAAAGACTTACAAGGATCTATTGCTCGCAAAGACTCTTTGAACATGGCTTTGGTAATGAACTTGAAGGGTGCCATTGGCAACCTAGATGACAAAGACATCAATATTAAGGTTGACAAAGGCGTGGTTTATGTAGACATTTCTGACAAACTCTTGTTTAAGAGTGGTTCATATGATGTAACTGACAGAGCTAAAGAAGTGTTGGGTAAAGTTGCCAAAGTACTAAACGCCCAACCTGAAATTGAATTTATGGTAGAAGGACATACTGATTCTCTAGCTATCAAAAGCTCAGGAATTTCTGATAACTGGGACCTAAGTGTAAAACGCGCTACTACCGTTGTTCGCATATTGCAAACCACTTATGGTCTTGATCCTAAACGTATGACTGCTGCTGGTAGGGGTCAATACCTTCCTTTGGCCGATAACGCAACTGCAGAAGGTAGAGCTGCCAACCGCAGAACAAGAATTGTCATCCTGCCTCAGTTGGATCAGTTCTTCAAACTGTTGGAAACTAAAAAATAAGAGACTTACTACTAACCCTTTCCCAATAAAGCCATCCCAACGGATGGCTTTTTTTTGCACTTAACCCTAGGATAATGACTGCGTTACGCAAAACTTACCTAAATTTATTGAGCCCCTGATTGATTATTTTCTCACGTCAATCCAATAGTACTTATGCGTTCCATGTTCAAGCTATATAGGCAGTTGGTGATTTTGCTGCTCTTGGTTTTGTGTTTTTCTGAACAAAGCTTGGCATATGATGGAGCAGATCCTCTTGCCAAGCAAGGGGTGATTGACTTAAGAAATACGAATCTTAGCCAACAAACCATCAAGCTTAGTGGAGAATGGGAGTTCTATTGGAAGCAATTATTGACACCTCAAAGCCAATTTGGAACCGCCGCTTATGCTGATTTTCCAAAAATCTGGAACAATACCTATTTAAATAATCAAGCCCTTTCCGCTCAAGGATATGCAACTTACCGTGTTTTAATACTCCTGCCGCATGGTCACAAAGATCTTGCGCTAAACTTGCCAGATGTCTATACTTCATTTCAGTTATTTGCCAATGGAAAACCACTAGCCAATAATGGACATCCCGATACTTCTAGAGAAACCACCACCGCCAAATGGATTCCAAGTACGGTAGCCCTAGACCTGAAGGGAGATAGTTTGGACCTGATTTTGCAGGTAGCCAATTTTCAACACAGCAAGGGTGGACCCTATAAAGACATCCAAATTGGTAACCGAGACACCCTGATTAATCAAGACAACAAAGAAGCTGCTTATGATCTTTTGTTAACCGGCTGTTTGTTTATGGGTGGTCTGTTTTTCTTTGGCCTTTTCCTTTTTGGTAGACATGACAAAGTGATTCTCTATTTTTCCCTATTCTGTATCTCTTATAGTTATCGAGTAATGGGAACCGGTCTGTATGAACTCCATAGTATTTTCCCAAATCTACCTTGGACAATTACCTTACACCTTGAATATATTAGTCTGTTTCTAGCCGTAGGTTTCTTTGCCCTGTATACCTGGCAGCTCTATCCCAAGTACTTTCAGAAGAAGATGATGTGGTTGGTGGTGGGTTGGAGCGGATTGTATATTTTGACCACTTTGGCCCTTCCTTCCGTGATTTTTACCCGTTTTATTAGTTATTTTCTAATATCAATGTTCCTTTTTCTATTTTATCTATACTATGTCTACTTTAGAGCGGCTAGAAATAAATTACCCGGATCCATTTATGCCTTGTGCAGTACGGCGGTGGGTATGGTTATGATTGTCCTGATTGACTTGGAATATTTTGGCTTGGTAGACCCTCAAAAAGGGATTCTATTCTTGGGTTATGTGAGCTTTTTCTTCCTGCAATCCCTAATTCTCTCCTACCGATTTGCCCACCAACTCACAAAGGCAAAGCTTGCCGCCGAGCAGGGACTACAAGCAAAGAGTGAGTTTCTCTCAACCATGAGCCATGAAATTAGGACCCCGCTCAACTCGGTGATTGGTCTAAGTAATCTCTTGCTGCGCGATGGCCCCCGCAAGGATCAGGAAGAATATTTGAAAGTAATGGTCTTTTCCGCCAATAACCTCCTCTCCATTGTAAACAATATTTTGGACTATAATAAGATTGAAGCTGGTAAGATTCCTTTTGAGCAGATAGAAATAGACCTAGCCGATATGGCCAGAAATATTATCCAAAGCTTTCAGCAATATACCCTGGAGCAACAAAACAAAGTGCTTTTGGATATTGACCCCAGGCTCAATTTCAAAGTCATGGGAGATCCCACCCGAACCACGCAGATTATCAGCAACCTGGTAAACAATGCCATCAAGTTTACCAAAAAAGGAACCATTACCCTCTCTTTGAAGCTAGTAGATCAAAAAGAGGAAGCTGCTTTTGTCAGAATCAAGGTCTCCGATACGGGCATCGGCATAGCCAAAGACAAACAAAAACTCATTTTTGAACGCTTTACCCAAGCCGACTCTTCCACTTCCAGAAGTTTTGGGGGCACGGGTCTGGGGCTGGCCATTTCTAAAAAGCTTTTGGAAATGCAGGGAGCAGAACTGCAATTGGAGAGCGAAGAAGGCAAGGGCTCCAGCTTCTTTTTTGTGCAAAAATTCCCATTGTGCAAATCGGCCAAGACCAACGAAGCCCTATTTACCCAGCTCCCATCGGAAGAATCACAGCCGCTAATAGGCACCCATATTTTGCTGGTAGAAGACAATGAAGTCAATATTTTGGTGGCCCAAACCTTCTTGGAAAGATGGGGTGCCAGTGTTGAGGTAGCCAAAAATGGACAGGAGGCTTTGGATAAATTAGACTTAGAAAAGCATCAGCTTGTCCTCATGGACATGCATATGCCCGTGATGGATGGCTATACCGCCACCGGAATTTTGAGGGGCAAAAATATTCGAATTCCTATTATTGCGCTCACGGCCAGTTTGCCCAAAGAAGTGGAAGAACGCATTCATTCCATGGGTATGGATGATATTGTGGTCAAGCCATTTTTGCCAGAAGAGCTGTTTAAGAAAGTCTTACATTACACGGGTTTGTATAGATCCGAAGATTTGGAACGCTAGTTTTGGCTGCGCCGATAGCTTTTTTAAGTCTGGAATATCCCTTTATACTTTATATATAGGAAGGGATTATTTATTGATTTCTTCAAACCCGCCGGTTTGTTTGTTCTTGCGCACGTTGTTCCAATGAAAATATCGGCCATTCATGGCCACATAGACCCCATGCGGTAGGGCTTGTACAAAGGCCAAAGCGGATCCTAGGTTAAAAAGTCCGTCTGAGCTACCAAATTTATAGGGGATCATGGCGCCAGTAAGCACAATGGTTTTGTCCTTGTTTTCTGCGGCCAATACTGCTGCAGTCTCCGCCATGGTATCCGTTCCATGGGTAATGACAATCATAGATTCATCCGCCGATTGACACTGACGGGAAATTAACTCCCGGTCATCCTGTGTCATTTCTAAACTGTCAATCATCATCAGGGTACGAATGTCTACGTCTACCCGGCACCTACCCAGTTTCAACAATTCCTGAATATGGGTGTCTTTAAAATAGAGCTGCCCATTGAGTTCATTGTATTCCTTGTCAAAGGTTCCACCGGTGATAAAAATACGTATGGCCATATTATGGGTTTGAAACACGAAAATACAGAAATAAAATTCCCTCATGGCTTCCGCCAGCATTTAGAAAACCATTTTGGATTATATTTAAAGTTCAAACCCAGTTAGCATCCTAAACACCATTAGCCCATGCGTCACAGCCTCTTGTTATTTTGTTGCTTTTTGTGTTCTTGTGTGGTAAAAACCAGACAGGTTTTACAAATTCCCAGAAAAGATGAGAGCGGGGTCATTAAATTATATTTTGATAGAGAAGGCGCACTTTACCCCCCAGACCTGCGGATTAATCCCTATTATTTCTATCTAGAACATTTACACAAACGCAAACTGGCCAAGTATAGCAATCCGGAATATGCCACCCTTGAAACGGCTTTGACCAAGTATGATTCCCTATCGGCCCTGGCCATTAGACAAGAATATAAATTACATGACCGAGACAGCATTCGTTTGTTTTTGCGGATGCAAGACGTGGTAAGAAAAAATATTATTAGAGACATGGAGCGGAGTCTCAGCCAAAACAGTACCAGAGACCTAGTGCTTTTTATCCATGGATTTAATGACCCCACCCCAGACGCTTTTTATTATTCTCTTCGTAAGAATATTGAAGCGCATTTACATTCCAAACCCGTATTTGTAGAAGTTTATTGGGATGGGCTGACTGCTTTGGGAGACAATCCTGTCTTTACCAAGATCTGGAGTTATGCCCAGAGTAACTCCGCTAAAGTGGGTCTTGGGTTACGCAATATCTTGAACAAACTCAATACTAATACTAGGCTCACTATTGTAACCCATAGTTTGGGAGCATCGGTTGCAACCCATGCTTTATTCAATCCAGGCAAATGGCCCGAGCGTTTTCAGGAAGAACTAGAAAGGGAGTACCATTCAGAAAATATAGCTACCCCCAAACAAAAAGACATTCGCATTGGCATGTTGGCCCCAGCCATTCAGGGCATCAAGGTCTTTGACCATATTGACTATACCATTCCAGAAAATACGGCCCCCACCATTACGCGCGTAGTAATTGGTTATAACCATTTTGACTATGCGGTTACCAAGGGTGGTTTGTTTGCCAGCTATTTTGGATCTACGGCTTTGGGTGCCGATGACAAAGGAGAAGTGTCTAAAACCATGGCGGCTATTAAAGACATCAATCCCAAGATCAAGACTATTGGGGTAGATTTTTCTCTTGTCAAGAAGATTGACAGTTTGAATACAAAAAAACTGCAACGCAAATCTCCTTATAAACAAAGGGAACATGGGTTGCAGTTCTATCAACAGAATGAGCATTTTACCGATTTTTTGTCGGCGCTCTTTGATTAAAGTTTATTGTACAAAGCTCTTAGCTTTTCGCGGGTCATGATTTTTTCCCAGTCTTTTCCTAGTGCATTTTCCCAAAGTGGTTTCATGCCCAAAGACACATTCATCATTTTTTCAAAATCATCTTCGCTCAGGTTTTTACAAATGCCTTGTGGAATTTCTATGTTGTTTTTCTCCACCATGTATTTAAATTCCTTTACGCCGGCAGGATAATATTCTTCTAAATGGTTCATCACAATACAGTTACCCACCCCGTGTTTGGTTCCCAATAAATAACTCAAACCATAACTCACGGCGTGCGCCACACCTACTTGAGAATAGGCAATACTCATACCTCCAGCATAAGAAGCCATCATCAATTGGTCATCAGATTCTTCATCCCAATGGTCTTTGTCTACATAAATTTTCTGGCAGAGTTGCAATGCTTTCTCACCATAACTCTTGCTAAACTCATTTAAAAAAGTGCCTTCCAAACTTTCAATACAGTGAATATAACAGTCCATACCCGTGTAAAAACGTTGATTGGCCGGTGCGTCTTTGGTTAATTCTGGGTCTAATACAATTTGGTCAAAAGGGGTAAAGTCTGAGTTCATACCCAATTTTCTGACTGGACCTGTTAACACGGTTGTACGGCTTACTTCAGCACCAGTTCCACTCAAAGTTGGAATCCCTGCTTTGTACACCCCTGGAAATTTAACCAAGTCCCATCCTTGGTAATCAGCAGAAGAGCCGGGGTTGGTCATCATCAAAGAAACGGCTTTGGCTAGGTCCATGGCTGATCCACCACCAATTCCAATGACGCCACTAATGGTTCCAAATTCATCTTTTAATCCCTGCGCCAATTTGTCTACTTGGGTAGTCTTGGGCTCATAAGTAACGTCTACAAATATAATCTTGTCCTTGCCGCGTAGTGGAACCCTACTGGCCAGTGGCTTGCCTTCAAAAAAATGGTCTACCAAAAAAATCATGGGAGCCTCGCCTTTACGTTGTGGCGCTAAAATTTCATCCAATTGGTTAAAGGATCCGCGGCCATAGACCACATAACTCACCATTTTAAAATTCCTGAAGCTTGACATATTTGTTGCTTTTCTTGAATAAGGGTTCAAAGATACAATTTAGGGGCATTCGGGATTATAAATGCAATTGACCTTTATCAATCCTTTAATTAAAAAAGTTACTCTAGAAATAGGGTTCCCTAATTTGTTGTTTTAATTTAGTAAGTATGAATTCTCCAAAGCAAATTGTTACTGTTTGGGTTGACGTGTTTAACCGTGCAGATCTTGAAGCGCTTGCTTCACTCTATGCAGTTGATGCTGTCAATCACCAACAACCTAATGAAGCCGTTTGTGGCAGAGAAGC
>NCHJ01000050.1:19548-38059 GCA_002256765.1 Bacteroidetes bacterium 24-39-8 | reverse complement strand
ATAAAAAGTATTTACAAAGACTAAATAAAAAGGATGAAGCATCAAACGAAGTATACTTTTTTAATGAAATATATTATTATTTAGCGGTACTTGATTTGAATAAAAAGAATTTTCAAAATGCATTAGTGAATCTTGATAGCGCTTTGAATAAAAGGTCAAAAATTTATAATAATGGAACTTTGGTTGACAGATGGAAAATATTCAAACTTATGGGCGATGCCTATACCGGTTTGCAGCAATATGAAAAAGCTAGAGACAATTACAATATTGCATTATTGACCAATCCCGATTATGAACCAACCAAAGATGCTATTGTAAAACTAGAGACCATAATTGGCACAACTGTGTCAACCGATAAAACAGCCCCCACCATTAAGTTGCTAGAGCCCTCTCCAAAACGAGGTTTAAAAGTAACCACTGCTTCTGCCAATGTTTTAATTAAAGGAATAGCCAATGATATCTCAGGTATTAAAGAAGTAAGTATCAACAGCAAAATTGTCTATGCTCAAAAATCAGGTGACTTTTGGGGAGAGATCCCACTAACTGAAGGGATGAATCAAGTGACCATCACAGCTACCGATTTAGTTGGAAACAAAGGTATCCAAATTTTTGAAGTAGAAAGGATGGTGGCTAAACCCATCATTGCATCTACTAATGAAGTTATTATACCAGTATCTGAAAAAATTGGCAAAAACATTTGTTTACTGATTGGTGCCCAAAATTATTCAGATGTTAATATTCCTTCTTTAAGTAATCCCATTGCCGATGCGGTAAAATTGAAAATGATTTTAAAATCAACCTATAATTTTTCAGATGAAAACGTGATTCAATTATTCAATCCTGGAACGGATGATGTAAAACGTCAGCTCTTGGAATTGACCAATCAATTACAACCTGAAGACAATCTCTTGATTTTTTACGCAGGCCACGGTATTTGGGTAGAAAAAGAAAAGAAGGGTTATTGGTTAATGACAGACGCTAAAAGGAATGACGTGAATACCTGGCTTCCCAATAAAACAGTATTGGACCTTGTAGCAAAAATTCCATCCAGACATACTTTACTCATTACCGATGCTTGCTTCTCGGGTTCCGTATTCAAAACACGTGGTCTAAATGATGCTGCCCCAAAAGCTATTCAAGAAATGGAAGAAAAGATCAGTAGAATTGCCATCACTTCCGGCAATGATACAGAAGTACCTGACGAATCTGTATTCATGAAATACCTAATCAAAGCACTTAGTACTAATAAAGACAAATACTTGACAGCTCAGAAAATGTTTATCAATCAGATTCTAGAAGCTGTGATGACTGAGTCGAAAACAGAACCTAGATATGGTACGCTGGAACTAGCGGGGCATGTGGGTGGGGATTTTATATTTATTAAGAAATAAAGCTTGTTATATTTAAACAAATATTGCAATTGACACAAAAGAAAAAATGGACCATCAGTTTTGCGCACGCCTTCTTATTGATGGCATTCTCAACCTTATGGCTCAACTCTAGCTTTACCTATGGCGATGAGAAGCTCTTGGTGCAATGGAGTAGTATTTTCAAAAGGGTGGTTTTGAAGATGGATGAAGAACCTCCAAAAAAAGACTATCTCTTTATCAATCTTGCTTATGACAAAGCGCTCATTCCTAGAGAAGATGGTACGGGAAAGGAAGTCATTACAGACAGACAATTGTTAGCTGATTTTTTTCAAATCTTAAAAAAGCATCAGGATAGTATCAAATACACAGTTTGTGACGTATTGCTCAAAGGTAGTTCAGAAGCAGACAGTGCATTGCAGGCAAGTGTTCAAGGAATAAATAAAATAGTGTTCCCCACCCAACTAACCGATTCTGGCAAAGCAGAGGCACTTTCTATTCAAGCGCCATCGGCTATTGCCGACTATGAAATGGTGAATGGTGGTTTTCTCAAGTTTAAATTGTTTCAGAGTAGTACCGTTCCTACTCTACCAGTTTATATGTACCAACAAATCAGTGGCAAAGAATTGCATCAAAAGTTTGGCTGGTATTTTCAAGGATCTAGACCCGTGATGAATACCCTGATTATTGACTACCAAATTAGAACCCATGAACTCATTGATGAAGGGGAGTACCCAGTTATCAATCTTTCTGAACTAATGCTTTTACCAGAAGAAGTAATTGCCAATGATTTTCTAAAACATCGTTTTGTAATCATGGGAGACTTTAACAATGACACCCATGAAACCATTTACGGTAGTACACCAGGCACTTTAATCTTACTTAATGTATACCTAAGTTTGATGAATGGACAACACTTAATTAGTTTCTGGTGGTGGATTTTTTTATTGGTGGGTTTTACTTTTTTCTCAAGACGTATGTTGTTTCCTGAACCCGATCCTATTACCCATCAATACGCCAATCTTTGGATTCCGCTTTTAAGAAGTGCTACTTTTTTGTCCATTTTATCAATAGTATCTTACCTACTTTTTAAACAACATATACAGGTTTTGGTGTTAACCCTTTATGTAAATGCCCTTAGATTTGTGATCCAACTTAGGAAAACGGATTGGCATTTTAGTCAATTAAAAACTTGGTTCCTAGAAATTCGTGAAACCTATTTCAATTTCAAATGATGAAAAAAATTCTATTTGCTTTATTAGCATTCCCTTTATTTGCTTTGTCACAAACTGAGCAGTACTATGTTACTTTTTTAAAAGGAACCGTGGTATTACAAAGAACCAAACAACCACTTAAACCGGGAGATAAAATTTCGGCAGAGGATAAACTTATATTCAAAGACAAGACCTGCAAACTCAATTGCATTAGTCCAGGCAAGGGCCGATTTGAAATTAGTGCTACCCAAGGAAAGGCAAATGAAGAGGGTGAACTGTTGGCTGTATTAAAATCAAGTTTGCTACCTGTTGCTAATACCTATCACTTAAGCACACGCGCTTTGATGTTTGAAGGATATGAACCAAAGACCTATTTCCGTTCAGAAGAAACCAATAACCGGATCCTACTTTTAACAGACCAAGCATTGCCCATTGTTAGTTCTTATAAAAGAGAAGCAGGTAATTTCTTCTTTGTCCAATACCAATTGAATGGAAAAACCATTACAAGAAAAGTTGAGCATTCAGAACTAGGTCTACAATTCAAGCCAGAATTATTTATGGATGGAACTAGCCATACTGAAAAAGCCATGCTCTGTTATCAATCAAAAGAGTCAGGAACAGCAAGGTCAAGTGTGTTGGCTGAATTTATACCGGTACTATCTAATACAACAGAGATTAAAGAACAAGTAAAATTGGTTAGTAAATTCTCTGGAATCACTGATCCCAAAAAATTGAATGCAGAAATTACTAGTCATATTTATGCCAATTATGGTAAAATTGGCCTAGAAACCCTTTCAAATCTGGGTCAATAAACCTGTTCCAACATCAAACCTGAGAAAAGTCATGAATTTTTATTGATGGTTCTTCTAATTTTCAATCCGCTTAGCCAAATTGAAAATTATACAGAAACATGTCAGCATCAGAACGCAGGTTTCATCCTGAAAAACAATTATCAGAACAGAGCTTTTATTTGTGGCGTGCCATTCAGGCTGCTGTATGGTTGGTTGGTGCTGCCATCATGATCTGCTTAGTATTCTTTCCAGATTTAGGCCTAACGCTTTTTTGGAATATATTGATTCCTGTGGCACCAGCTTTATTTGTTTTAGCCACTGGGGTTTGGCGCAATATCTGTCCGCTAGCCACCACCAATCTCATGCCCAGACATTTTGGTCTGTCAGAAAGAAAAAAATTAACTGCGGTACAATTGGGCAAATTAAACCTCTTGGCTATTGTGATGCTCTATACCATTGTGCCATTAAGACACGCGGTATTTAATAATAGTGGAATAGCAACTGCATCTCTTATTATGGCCATGGTGGTTTTGGGTATGATCATGGGATTCTATTTTGAATGGAAGTCTGCTTGGTGTTCTGGCCTTTGTCCAATTCACCCAGTGGAGAAACTCTATGGTGGTAATACTTTGTTAACTGTACCCAATGCGCATTGCACAGAATGTCAAAACTGTGTTGTTCCTTGCCCTGATAGCACACCCAATATTCATCCCATTTCTACCAAGCGAACACTCTATCATCAGTTGAGTGGCTTGTTGATTGTTGGCGGTTTACCTGGATTTATTTGGGGATGGTTTCATGTGCCCGATGAACTGTCTTTTCAATGGGGTAATGTTTGGGCCGTATATCGTTTACCATTCATTGGCTTCACAATCACTAGTATCATTTACATCATTGCATCTATGATGGTCTCTACCAAAAATGAGCAAAAACTAGTTAGTGTTTTTGCAGCGGCAGGTGTGTCTTGTTATTATTACTATCGCCTACCGGCACTGATTGGCTTTGGCGATTTTCATACCGACGGCCTTTTAATCAACCTGAGTAATAGCTTACCAGTATGGGTTGTTCCAACATTGCAAGTATTAATAACTGGCTTCTTTTTCTATTGGATGGTTATTCGTAAACAACAACACCGTAGTTGGGTAGTTAGGCCTCCTTTTGCTGCCAAATAATTTTAGGGTTTCTTACCCCATTTAGCACTGATAAAAAAGAGTACAAAACCACTGATCACGGTGAGCAATCCAAAAATGGAGAAGGCGCGCAATAACCAGTTGCTAATATTGTCTCTTTTTTCAAAGTCCATGGTGTGTAGCATCCAAAGAAAATCAAAGACCCGCCATTTGTCATTTCTAAATTTCTGTATCGTACCTAGTTCTGATGCTACATAAACCGTTGTGTGCATGGGCTTTTCAAAACTAATGGCATAGGCAGGTAAGGGGCTTTCTCTATATTCGTGATGCCCATTGGTATTGGTTAAGTATTCAACGCTTTTAACCACTGGGCTACCATTGTATCTAGCTTTTGCTACCGCAATGGCTTCTTGTTCAGACAATGCCCCACGTAGTTTACCAGTAAGCGCATCAGCTAAATGATTCATAGAAGGCATAGTTGTATGTCCCATGGCAGCATGGTTAATAGCAGACACACACCTAATTTGGTAATAAGGTTTACCCAAGATTTCTATCAGTTCTATAGAGACCAATGAGTCTATTTTATGAATGCGCTTAATGCTATCTAAAACAACAGAAGGAGAAACTAATGTAATATTTGAGGATAATAATGGAACGGACTTTTTCTGTAAGTCACCATGGATCTCATCCATATTACTCCAACTAAAATACAAACCCCCAATGGTCCACAAAAAAAACTGAATCCCAAGAATTACCCCAAAATAGCGGTGAAACCTACGGATATAAAAGTGTTTGCTTTTTGCCATGTACTTACAAGATAGTAAAAACCAATATTGCTAATGTTCAAATTGTTATTTCAACTTTTCTAAAGCTTTTTCCAATTTAGCCAGCATTTGAGGAATCTCTTCTTTCTTAGAAGTACCTACGCTCAAACGATACCATGGATTATTTGCACCACCACCAAAAGCAGAAAAAGGCACCACAGCTAATTTGGCTTCTGCAAGAATATAAGAAGTTACATCCATTTGAGTAGCCAACAAAGTTCCGTCAGCAGTAGTTTTACCAACCAAGTCAATCTTTATGGTCAGGTAAATAGCAGCTTGTGGCGCAACAGCATCAACAGAAAATCCCTTGAACTTTAATGCCATAAAACCATCATAAATGCTGCGCAAACGGAATTCTACTTCCATTTTAAAATGTTGCAGATATTGCTCAATAGCTTCTTTTTGCAAGAGGTATTTGGCCACTGCTTTTTGTTCAGCCATGGGAGCCCAGGCGCCTAAGTGACTAAGAATAGCTTTCATTTTGGCAATCACCGTTTCTGGACCAAGGGCCCAACCAACACGAACACCTGTTGCAGCAAAGACTTTAGAAATCCCGTCTACAAAAACGGTGAATTTTTTCATGGCAGGTCTAAGCGTAATTGGATTATAGTGTTCCGTAGTTCCATAAGTCAATGTCCAATACATCTGATCAAACATCAGGTAGAGTTTCTTTTCACCCTCACCACGTGTTGCATTTTCAGCCAAGACCAAATCACAAATAGCTTCCAGCGATGCCTTGCTCAAGGTAGTACCTGTGGGGTTTTGTGGAGTACACAAACAAAGGAGAGTAGCCCCTTTAATATTTTTGGCAACATCATCAACCGTTGGCATAAAATCATTTTCAACGCTGCACTCAATCACACAATGTTCTCCATCAGTCAAGTGTACATAGTGATTGTTATTCCAAGAAGGAACACCATAAATCACTTTATCTCCCTTGTCAACAATGGCTTTGAAAATGGTATAGATCAACGGCCTTCCGCCCGATGCAATTTGAATTTCATTGGGTGCATAATCAATACCTTCCCATTCTTTTAAAAATGCACTTACCGATTTACGCAAGTCCAGAACGCCTTCTGCGGCAGGGTAATTGGTATTGTGTTGCTGATAAGAAGCAATAATTTCAGATTCCAATTCAAAGGGAATGGGAAATACCTTGGGGTCAAAATCACCAATGGTAAAATTATAAATGGTTTCACCTGCGCGAATGCGCTCACTGATCATATTACCTAGTTTCACAATCTCAGATCCTATCAGTGTTTCAGCCAATTGGCTTAGTTTGGGTTGACTCATAATGCAAATTTTATGCTGCAAAACTAGCATAAAAAAACCGCAGCCATTACTGACTGCGGTTGATTTTTAGAAGAAGGGCTATATTTTTATTCTGTCAGAATTTTTCTGCCAAAATTTTTTATTCATATTTCTCCTTTCTTTTTTGAATTTTGACTTTTTACTTTTGACTTATTCTATTACTTTATAATCTTTGAATAATTTAATGGGAGCCGACTCCGCAAGTGACCTATAGCTCTTCCATGGACCTTCAAAGAATGTATTGGTGCGTTTTACTACCTCATCCACCATTTTTTCGGCGTAACCAATTAGGCGTTCTTCTTGTGCTCCAGGAATGGCAGACTTACCCATGGCAGTTCCGCGAGCTTCTTGTAAGATACTATTAACCGTAACCTGAGGAATATTACCATAGCCCTGTTTGTCTTGTGGTATACCATTTAATTGCTGACGAATCAGTTTAATGCTGTCTAACATAACTTTGGCTACTTTTTTCAAGGTATCAGATTGTTTGCCATTCATACCAGCATAATTGGCTTCCACTTTCTTGATCACTTCATCCGCTTCAGTAAGTTTTTCATTTAATGAAGTCAAACGCAAAGTACTCTTGTCAATTCTAGCACTAAATTTTCTCAAAGCATCACGCACTTCCTTAGAAGTAGGTGCATTGGGGTCATCATTAACAACCACCATCATACTATCCTTTAAATCTCTACCCAAACTCAACACTACTTTATAGGTTCCAGGATCAACGGGTAAACCACCTGGCTCATCGTTTGCTCCACCTCCGCGGCTAGCAAATCGGCCACCGCCGCCACGGCCACCACCAGCGCCTGCACGAATACCTTTACCTTCCATACCCCAATAGTAACGGTTATAACCCGTATCAGCCTTGGTACGAAGCTGACGAACTTGTATGTTATTGGCGTCAAAAATGCGGATCATGGCAGTATCAGAAATCTTATTCTTGCCAGTATCAGCAGCAGTTTTGTTTACATAAAAACTAAGAGGTGCGCCCCTTCTTTTATTTTCACCTTCGTAAGTTCCATAAGTACTGTATTCAATTCCAGGAGCATTTTTAAATTTGGCTTGATAAGCTTGTGGTGCTTCAAAAGCGGTTAATTTCTTAGCAAAAGCAACACCCTTATTAGCAGCAATTTTGCGCAAAGGACGAATATCATCTAGAATCCAAATGGCCCTACCAAAAGTAGCAATGACCAAATCAGCCTCTCTTTCTTGAATAGCAAAATCATAAGTAGAAACAGATGGATAACCATTTTTAAATTGTTGGAAGCTTGTTCCATTGTCTAATGAAATCCAAAGCCCTTGCTCAGTACCCACAAAAATCAAATTGGGTTCTGTAGGATCTTGCAAAACAGTCAATGCATATCCCACTACTTTTTTCTCGTCAATCATCCTGGTCCAAGTTTTACCAAAATCAGTTGTACGGAAAATATAGGGTTTCATATCGCCACGGCGATAGTCATTGACAACCACCATTGCTTCTCCTGCATTATGCCTAGATGCGCGAATTTGAGGAATCCATGCACCTGCTGGAAAACCAGGAATCTTTCCACGGAAATTGGTCCAGGTTTTACCACCGTCTCTGGTCAATTGCACATTACCATCATCAGTTCCAGCCCAGATAATATCTTTTTCTTTAGCAGAGGGTTCAATACAAATAATGGTACAAAAATTCTCCGCACCAGTAATATCTACAGAAATTCCACCATTTTTACTCTGGTCAATTTTAGCGCTATCATTGGTAGTTAGGTCCGGAGAAATCACGGTCCAAGAAGCACCTTTGTCAGTACTCTTGTTTACAAACTGACTACCATAATAAATAGTCTTCTTATCAAAAGGATCTTGAGCAATAGCAGCGTTCCAGTTAAAACGTTGACGCGTTTTAGCATCAGGTCTAGGAGGACGAATACTCCACTGTTCACCCGTTGCTTTATTATATCTGCTCACAGAACCACCCTGACTCATGGTATATACCCAATTAGGATCTTCTGGATCAGGTACTACATCAAAACCATCGCCCCCGCTAACACCCTGCCAGTAAGCATTACGGATACCAGTTTGAATCCAAACATAGGCAGGACCACTCCAGGATCCATTATCCTGCAAACCACCCATCACCTGATAAGGCAATTGGTTGTCTACGTTCACATGATAGAATTGACCCAGTGGTAATTTCTCGTCAAACTGCCAAGTCTTACCGCGGTCACGTGAGATACCAATACCACCATCATTACCATCAATAATCAAATTGGCATCATTGGGATGAATCCACCAAGCATGGTGATCTGGGTGAATACCGCTATAAGGTAATACAGATTTGAAAGTCTTACCAGCGTCATCACTCACATTCACCATCTGGTTAATATTGTACAACCTGTTTTCATTTTGTGGATCTACAGAAATGTCTTGAAAATAAAAAGCACGATTAGTAACAACAGCTGGATCACTGTTAACCAGTTCCCATTTAAGTCCACCATCATTACTCATATACAAACCATTCTTGGTAGCTTCCACCAATGCATAAACTCGGTTAGGATTACTGCGTGCAATACCAATGCCAATTCTGCCATAATCGCCAGCAGGCAATCCTTCTTCTTTACCCAATTTTTTAAAGTTCTTTCCGCCGTCATAAGTCACATATAAACCACTACCTTTTCCACCGCCTTTTAAACTCCAAGGAGTGCGCTTGTGTTGGTACATATTTACAAAAATCTTATTAGGGTTACTAGGGTCCATGATCATATCACCAACACCACTGGTGTCATTGGTGTGAAGAATTAGTTTCCAAGTATCACCACCATCGGTAGTTTTATACACTCCACGCTCTGCGTGTTCAGCAAAAGGGTTTCCCATTACACCAGCATACACAACGTCTGGATTATTGGGGTCTATGATAATGCGGTGTATATTTCTTGTTTTTTGAAGACCCATACATTTCCAAGTCTTACCACCATCTAAGCTTTTGTAGATACCTTCTCCAAGGCTAATACTATTACGTGGGTTTCCCTCTCCGGTACCTGCCCAAACCACACTAGGGTTGGATTGTGTAATGGCAACACTTCCAATATTTAGAATGGGTTGTTCATCAAATACAGGTGTCCAAGAAGCACCAGCATTCTCAGTTTTCCATACACCACCTGAAGCCGTGCCCAAATAAATAGTAGTTGGATTACTATTGACTGCATCAATAGCTGTAACCCTTCCGCTCATACCGGCGGGGCCGATGTTACGGGGTTTCATAGACTTGAATTGTTTACTCAGGTCTACTTGTTGTGCTTGAATACCCATTGCCATGCCTAGCGCAAGTAGGGATAAAATTTGTTTTCTCATGAAGTCAGTTTTGGAGTTTACAATATCCAACTTTATTGGGCTATAACCAAAAAGGAAGTATGAATGGGTGAACTCAAATGACGGAGCTAAATTTATTTATTGCTCCTTTGGCTGTATCTTGTATCAGCTAAAAACTAACTATGAAGTTACTACACGCCCTCCTGGGACTAATGGCCATTACTGGAGCCATGGCCCAGAAAAAAGAAGTCAAGAAAACTGCAGCACCCATTGTAGCAGATGTTCCAAAAATGGATAGCCTTTTTAAAAATGCGCATTTTAGAAGTATTGGACCCTTCCGTGGTGGACGTTCTAATACCTCTACGGGTGTCATTCAAAATCAACTGGTCTACTATATGGGTACTACCGGTGGAGGTGTTTGGAAAACAGAAGACGCTGGTGTGAGCTGGCGCAATATTTCTGATAATTATTTTAAAACAGGATCAGTAGGTGCAGTGGCCGTTGCAGAATCTGACGCCAATGTGGTCTATGTAGGAATGGGAGAACACGCACCAAGAGGTGTCATGACTAGCTATGGCGATGGTGTTTACAAAAGCACTGATGCAGGAAAAACATGGAAGCAAATTGGTCTAGAAAAAACAGGCTCCATTTCTTATATCCGCATTCATCCAACTAATCCAGACATTGTCTATGTAGCAGCTCAAGGAGCTTTACACGGCCCCAATGCCGATAGGGGTATTTACAAATCTACCGATGGAGGAAAGACTTGGAATAAGACATTATATATAGATGAAAATACTGGCTGCGCCGATTTGAGTTTAGACATGAACAACCCAAGGATTCTTTATGCAGCTATGTGGGATTACAGAAGATTACCTTGGCTTATGCGCAGTGGTGGCAAGGGTTCTGGCTTATACAAATCAGTTGACGGCGGAGAAACTTGGACTAAGATGGAAAAAGGATTACCCAAAGAAATGGGTAAGATGAGTATTAGTGTTTCTAGAGCTAATGGTGAAAAAGTATATGCACTCATTGAAAGTGATACCCAAAAAGAAACGGGTGGTTTGTTTGTGAGTGAAGACGCGGGCAAAAGTTGGAATAGGATTAGCAAAGACCATCGCCTTACGCAACGTGCTTGGTATTATATAGAATGCTTTGCAGATCCTAAAGAAGAGAATACGGTCTATGTATTAAACTCACCAGGACTCAAATCTACCGATGGCGGTAAAACCTGGTCATACATCAGGGGCAAGCATGGTGACTATCATCAACTATGGATTAATCCTAATAACAACAAGAATCAAGTCATGTCTGATGATGGTGGTGCTTGCATTACATTCAACAATGGTAAGTCTTGGAGCAGTTTAGACAACCAACCTACTGCACAGTTTTATCGCATTTCTGTAGACAATGAATTCCCATATAATATTTATGCGGGTCAGCAAGACAATAGTTCCGTAAAGATCAAAAGTTCTAACCCAAGCGGTTGGCAGATTGGTGAAAAGGATTGGGATTATAGTTCTGGTGGAGAAAGTGCTTTCTTGGCTTTTGATCCCAATAACCCACAATGGGTCATGGGTGGTTCATACCAAGGAACCATTGGTTTATTAGATAGCAAAACTGGAGAAGGAAAAATGTTGATGGTAGCACCTATTCAATACCAGGCTTTGCAACCAAAAGACATGAAATATCGCTTCAATTGGAATGCACCCATTATCTACAGCCAACACGAACCAAACACTTTTTATCATGCTGCTAATATCTTATTTAAGACTACAGATTTTGGTAAGAGTTGGAAAGCGGTATCACCAGATTTAACCACACACGATACTACCAAGATGGGGATTAGTGGTGCCCCTTATACCAATGAAGGAGCGGGTGGAGAAAACTATTGCACCATTGCCTATGTTAGGGAATCTCCTCTAGAGAAAGGCGTAATTTGGACAGGTAGTGATGATGGTGTAGTTAGCCTAACGAGGGATGGTGGCGCTAGTTGGACTAATGTAACACCACCCGGTTTGGGTGAAGCATTGGTGAACTGTATTGAAGTATCTCCACATGATCAAGCCACTGTTTATATAGCAGCTACTAAGTACAAAACAAATGACAAGACTGCCATGCTCTATAAGACAACAGACTATGGTAAGACTTGGAAAAAAATCAGCGATGGGATTCCTGAAGGTGCATATACCCGTTGTATTAGAGAAGATGTAAAAAGAAAAGGTTTGTTATTTGCTGGAACAGAAACTGGTTTGTATGTATCATTTAATGATGGTGCCAACTGGCAACAAATGCAATTGGGTTTACCCATTACACCCATCACAGATTTGAAAATTCACCAAGGCAATTTAATTGCTGCTACCATGGGCCGTGCATTCTGGATCTTGGATGACCTGCACTTGATTCAGCAATTTGACCAAGCTAAAAAAGACCAATTACATTTCTTCCAACCAAAAGATGCTTATAGACTTTCTGGTTATAGTCTTTTGAATGGAGACCTAACTGATGATGATTTAGAAACACCTTTACAAGACCGTTCAGGAATCAATGCAGCAACAGGTTTGGTATTGCATTATCAGTTACCTGCTAAACCAGATTCAGCCATGAAATTGAGTTTAGAAATCAAAGACAGTAAGGGTAATCTAGTACGTAAATATGCCACAGAGCCAGACAAGGATTTTGTGGGTGGTTATGCAGGTGGTCCGTCACCCGACCCAACGCTTCCGGCAAAAGGTGGTGTCAATAGATTTGTTTGGGACTTACGCTATCCGCCACAAACAGGTGTACAAGACGTATTTATTGAAGGTGGTTATGACGGACACAGAGCAGTGCCTGGTGATTATACGGCTGTTTTGAATGATGGCAAACAAAGTAAAACGGTTGCGTTTAAAGTATTGCCTGATCCAAGAATAGTGGCTACTGCCAAAGACTATGAAGACCAACATATGCTTGCTTCTAAAGTAGAAGCGGGTATTAATGAGATTCATAAGTCTGTTGTAAACATGCGCAAATTGAATAAACAATTATCTGACTTACAAGATCAATTGAGCGATACTACTAAGTTCAAAGCCATTCGCGAACAATCATCCAAAGTGCAAAAAACTTTGGCTAAATGGGAAGAAGAATTGGTACAAACAAAATCTCAGAGTAATGATGACGTAATCAATTATATCAACAAACTCTCAGCAGACTATGTTTTCTTAAAAGGAGAACTAGACGCGAATATTCCTTATGTAACCAATGCACAATTAGAGCGCTATGCAGAGTTGGACAAATTATGGCAGCCGCTCAAAAAACAAATGCAAGACTTGGTCAACAAAGACGTTGCAGAGATTAATAAATTATGCAAAGACCAAGCCGTGAATAAAATCATTATTGGTTTATAATATCGCGTTAGCAAAATTTCGGTTCATCAATTGAAGCTCACAAAACAAAAAGACCATTGCTTAAATGGTCTTTTTGTAATTCAAGACCGCCCAACTATTAAGAAATATGGCAAATCCTATGATAACAAAAATATGATTCTTGATATCAGATAGCCCACTCCCTTTTAAGACTACCAATCTAATTACATCTATAAAATATGAAACAGGGTTTAACCATGTGAGTTTTTGTACCCAATCTGGCATACTATCAATTGAAGTAAATAATCCTCCAAGCATAATAAAGATCATTAATAAAAAAAATGAAATTAACATAGCTTGCTGCTGGGTATCAGCATAAGTTGAAATTAGTAAACCCAAACCCAAAATAACAAGTAAATACAGTGATGCAAAAAGATATACAATGAGCATGTTTCCAACCGGGTGAATTTGGTATCCGAATCGCATGATTAAAAATCCAATGGTTAGAACAGCTAATCCCAAGATCCAGAAAGGAATTAGTTTTCCAAGAATAAAATGATATTTCTTTACGGGTGTTACATTAATTTGTTCAATGGTTCCTATTTCTTTTTCCCTAACAATATTCAATGCAGTAAGAAAAGTCCCTAATAAAGTAAGTAAGGTTGCTAACACCGCTGGAACCATAAAATATTTGTAACTCATCATGGGATTAAACCAATTAGAAACAGCAACTTTAATATTGGTTTGTGGATGTATTGGTGGAAATTGAATCCATTTAGTCCTAATTTGATTATTATAATTTAGGATAATGTTTTGTAAATAAGATGCTCCCAAATTGGCTTTCATTCCATTAACCGCATTTACAGCAATAAACAGGCTTGCATGGTCCTCTCTTACAATATTCTGTTCAAAATTGGCGGGAATTTCTAAAACAATATCCGCTTTATCTGATTCAATACTAGTAAAGGCCTCCTGAAATGTACTGGAATAATTAACCAATTTAAAATAGCCAGAAGACTTGATTTTTTGAATCATCTGTTGTGTGTAAACAGAATGATCATGGTCTGCAACTGAAAGATTTATATTTCTTACTTCATAATCTGCAGCAAGTGGAATTATTATTAATTGCAATGCTGGCATGATGAAAATGATTTTCAAAATAGAAGGATCTCTGAAAATTTGCCTAAACTCTTTTTGTAATAAATACTTTAAAACACTCATGATAATCTAGTTTTAAATTTCTTAATACTGAGTCCAAATAGAAAAACCGTCATACCAATTAGTATTAGTGTTTCTTTCCAAACGTAACTAAGCCCAAGACCTTTAATCATAATGGTTTTTACAATGGAATAAAACCATTTTGCTGGAACCAAATTAGACATCACCTGTAAGGGAAGTGGCATATTTTCAATTGGAAACATATAGCCGCTCAAAACTGTTGTTGGTAAAAAAAGTCCCATTAATGAGATTAGCATAGCAACCTGTTGAGAATCTGTGATGGAAGAGATTAATAAGCCTAGCGCCAATGAGGTAATCGTAAATAACAAACCTTCAGACAATAACAGTAATAAACTTCCCCTAATTGGAACATCTAAAACATATACACTCAGTAAAAGTATAGTAGCCACATTCACCATGGACAATATCATATAAGGAATAGCTTTTGCAATGACTACACCAAAGGGTCTTAAAGGAGAAACAAGGATAATTTCCATAGTACCCATTTCCTTTTCTTTTACAATGGCAATTGAAGTCATCATGGCACTAGTGAGCATTAGAATTAGGGCCATTACCCCAGGTACAAAACTGTAAGCACCTTTTAATTCTGGATTATACATCATCCTAATATCTGTTTCTATTCTATAAGGGAGTTTCTGCTCTTTAACTATTGCACTTTGAAAATCTTTTATAATAGCAGAAGCATAGGTAGAAAGCGTATTAGCCACATTTGGATCTGAACCGTCACAAATTAATTGTATATGACCTTGATTACCATGTTGCAAATCATTAGCAAAATGTTGTGGTATCACCAATATCATTTTAACTTTTCCTTTTTTAAAAACAGGGAGTACCTCTTGATAGCTTGTTAAAACAGTAGTTGCATCAAAATACTTACTTACACTCATCTTTTGAACAAGTTGACTAGAAGCGGCATCTTTTGAAAAATCCAAGATGGCCATTTTAGAATTTTTCACCTCATTGGTAAGTGCAAATCCAAAAATAATGATCTGAGTAATAGGCATACCTAATAATATAAACAAGGTTCTCTTATCCCTCCAAATATGGAAAAACTCTTTTTTTACAAAGGCAAAAAACTGTTTCATACTATTCTCCTCTTGCTGCTTTACGAGCCAATTTTAAAAACACTTCATCCATTGAAAGACTATTGTATGTTTTCTTTAAGTTATTGGGGGTATCTAGGGCCTCTATTCTCCCGTCTACCATAATACTGACCCTATTACAATATTCTGCTTCGTCCATATAATGTGTAGTTACAAAGACGGTTATTCCTCTTTCGGAAGCATCATAAATCAACTCCCAAAACTCTCTTCTTGTAACCGGATCAACACCTCCAGTAGGTTCATCCAAAAAAACAATGGCAGGATCATGTACAATTGCTACAGAGAAAGCTAATTTTTGTTTCCAACCAAGTGGAAGAGACTTTACCAAACTATTTTGATAATTCTGTAAATGAAGATGATCAACTAAATAGGCTGTTTTGTCTTGAATTTGCTTTTTTGACAATCCATAGATTCCACCATAAAACTGAATATTCTCTCTGATAGTCAAGTCTTCATACAAAGAAAATTTTTGACTCATATAACCAATGCTTTTTTTAATTTGTTCTGTATCCTTGAACAAATCAAATCCCGCAACAGTAGCTTTTCCTGAACTTGGTGTAGACAACCCACATAACATTCTCATGGCAGTAGTTTTACCTGCGCCATTTGCACCTAAAAATCCAAATATTTCACCCTTTGCAACTTCAAAAGAAATATGGTCTACAGCTACAAAATTGCCAAATATTTTGGAGAGCCCTTCTGCTATAATTACATTCTGTTTAATCATGTGATTTATTCATTAGCGCCATAAATGAATCTTCTATATTGGCTGTAATTTGATGAACTTCTATATCTAAGAATTGATGTTGCAATAAATAGGTCTTGATTGCTTCTTCTCCATTTATATTTGACTTCATCACTACATGATAATATTCCCCAAAAGAATAACAAGATTCAACTGCTTCCCATTTCTTACAAGTTTTCAATAAACTGTACATTGAAGCTGCTTTTACAGCCCAAAGAGGTTTTGAAAACTGTTGATTAATCTGATCCGGTTTGTCAATGGCTAAGATTTTACCATTTTGCATTAAAGCTACTCTATCGCACATGCTAGCTTCGTCCATGTATGGTGTTGAAACAAGAATGGTAATTCCTTGTGCTTTCAATCGCTGTAACATTTCCCAAAATTCTTTTCTAGATACTGCATCAACTCCTGTAGTTGGTTCATCAAGAATCAATACCGATGGTTTATGAATTAATGCACAACACAAAGCAAGCTTTTGTTTCATACCTCCAGATAATTTGCCAGCCCTTCGTTCTTTAAATGGTTCAATCTGTTGGTAGATATCTTTAATTAAATCATAATTCTCGGTTATAGAAGTATTAAAAATAGTGGCAAAAAAAGATAAATTTTCTTCAACAGTTAAATCTTGATACAAAGAAAACCTACCTGGCATATAACCAAGTTTCTTTCTAATTATTTTATAATCCTTAACTATATCATATCCTTCAATGCTGGCATTACCACTATCTGCCAATAGCAAAGTGGTAAGTACTCTAAACAAACTTGTCTTTCCAGATCCATCTGGCCCTACAATACCAAAAAGCTCACCTTTTGACACTTCAAAACTTACAGTATTAAGTGCAGTTACCTGAGATTTTTCAACCTTATATTTTTTACTAATATTATTTACTATTACTGATGTCATATTATTTGAATTGGATTTCACCATACATACCAATTTTCAAATACCCATCATTCTTGACAAGCACTTTAACAGCATAAACTAGATTAGCACGCTCATCTTTTGTTTGTATAGTTTTGGGCGTAAACTCGGCTTTGTCAGAAACCATAGTTATAGTACCAGTATAATTTTTATATTTTTTATCGCCTTCATCAATAAATACTTTTACGTTTTGGCCTATTTTAATTTGGGATAATTGTGTTCCGCTGATATAGGTTCTTAAAATCAAACTACTCAAATCGGCTATTTTATACATGGCTTTTCCAGCACTTGTTATTTCACCTTCCATAGCATATTTAGTAAGTATGGTTCCATTGATTGGGTTAATGATAGTTGATCTTTTTTCCTTGTCTTTTAGCTGTGCAATTTGTTTTTCTAAGGGGTTAGTTTCACTTAATATGGCTCTATTCTGTGTTTGCACATTATTAATCTGTACAGCAATCTGTTGTTGAGTTACGGCAATTTGTTTTTTAACAGATTCAATTTGAAAATTAATATCATCCAATTGTTTTGCAGTAGCTGCATCTGCCTTTAAAAGGGTTTCAATTCTATCCTGTTCGTGTTGCAGATTAGTTAATTGAGTTGTTTGAACTGCTATTTGATCATTTAATAATTTAATCTGTGGGGCTACATTTTGAGTTTTTTGTGAAAGGGCTTTAACAGAAGCTTCTAATTGCTCTTGTTGAAGACTGATAGGCAATGCATCTATAATGGCAACTGCTGCACCTTTTTGTATTAGATTGCCTTCATTAACTTTAAAATCTAAAATCTTTCCGGGAAGTTCAGATGAAACAATTACTTCGTCAGCTTCAAAAATACCTGCGGCATCATATTTCAGTTGATTTGAACTGCATGCACTTAAGAACGCAATACTTATAATGGTAAAAATTAAATTTATATACTTCATAAAATTGTTTTTATTGATTTCCCTTAATTGTTTTATAATTTATTTTAGCCTGTAATAATTGAATTTGATGTAATAGATAATTATTTCTAGTTTGATCTTCGGCATTTACTTCTCTTAAATAATCATTTGAATTGATTACCCCATTTTGAAGTTGTGCCTTGGATGCTGCTGTAATATTTGTTCTTACATCAATAATTTTCTGGTCAATATTGGATAAGGCTTGTAGCTTTTTTACTTCTTCTAATTGCTGTGATAGCTGTGCTGTAGTATTGAAGACAAAAACATCTTTCTGCACTTCATTTATTTTT
>NCHJ01000050.1:0-19433 GCA_002256765.1 Bacteroidetes bacterium 24-39-8 | reverse complement strand
TTTGATTTAATGCCACAACTTGGTGTTCTCTTTTTCTAGTATATAAATTACTTAGAGACCAATTTAACCTTACACCTCCTATTCCAAATAAAGCAAAATCATTATTTAACATATTTAAGCCAGGTCTACCATATCCACCTTGCGCAAACAAACTAATCTTAGGAATTGATTTTGCAGACACTAATTGATTTTGAATATAGAGTAAACTATCTTGATATGCATATAACTTTATTTCTGGTCTATCTATGGTAGCATCTAATAAATCATTCATTTCCGGTTTTTCTAATAGTGTAGCTTCGGTAATTTGTTGATTAATAAATAACCCTAATACTTTTGAAAGAGCTAACTTATTAGACTTTAGTTCTACTATCCGTTGGTCTGTTTGTAACAATTGGGCTTCTAGAACTAATGCTGCTGACTTAAAAACTGTTCCACTAGCAAGTTGAGCATTAACTGTTTTTAGGCCAATTTGAATATTTTGATTTAATAATTTTGCTTGTGAAATTTGCGCTTCTATTAATAATAATCCTAGATATAATTGATTGATTCTATCTTTTAACTTGTATAATTCAACTTCTAATTTTTGGTCATCAATCAAATTACTACGCTCTTGAAATTGTTTTTGATTTTTGATAATACCCCCATCATAAATCAACTGATTTAATTCACCCCAAATCTTATACTGGTCTTTGCTCATAGGTACAATACTTGCACCCGCAATTGGGATATTGATACTAGTTACATCAGATTGATAACTAGCTTGCCCGTTCACACTTAATTGAGGCAGGTAAGCAGTATTAATATTTTCAATAGTCAGAAATGCTGTTTTACTAATTAAGTCTTTCTGTTTAATGAGGGGATAATTAGATCTAGCAAGTTGATAAGCCTGTTCCAAATTGAGTTTTGAAATGACAGATTGGGCAGGCAATTCAATAGCACAGATTAACATCAAAAATAAGTTTGTACTTAATGTTAACCATTTGGTTAATTTACGCATAAAAAAATTATTTTTTTATTGAATTAATGATAAACTCAGCTACCAATACTTTCCGCTGTTCCATTAGTATGTTAAACTGTTCTTCCTCTATTCCTGTTATAATTTTGAGCATGGGTTTGGCCATAAAAGGAAACGCACACATAGAAAACATATTTATGATTAGATGAAGCGGATTGATGGATAGAATCAGACCTGAATTAATACTTTCCTCTATTGCTTCTTTAAATTTTTTAACAAACCCAGGTCTTTGTTTTTCAAAGAAATTCTTTAAGCCTATTTCTGGATTTTTGTTCATCTCACTTATTACGAATAAGGGTAAATAAGGATTTTGAGAAACCATTTCAATATAGCTTGATACAATAGACCTAATCTTATCAAAGAAATTTAGGTCTGAGTCCATCAATTTATCAAAATGAGGGAATAGCTTTCCAGCTGTTTCTTTAAATATTGTTTCAAAGAGTAAATCCTTATTTTTAAAATAATAGTGAAGCATGGCTTTATTGATCTCAGCCTTATCAGCAATATCTTGCATTCTTGCCCCTGCTAGTCCTTTTTCTAAAAATACCTGCCTAGCAGCATTTAAAATCTGTTGTTCTGTATTGTTATCTTTTTTGCTTTTTGACATAAATTAACCAAATGGTTAACAAAGCTAACAAAAAAAATGATTTCGGGAAATCATTTTTTTTGTTAGCCTCAAAGTATTTTCTAACCTTTTGACTTTTCACTTTTCACTTTTGAATTTTCATTCTCGTATTTTTTCTCTGCTGCTTGTGCTTTTTCAAAATCAAGCACCACACCATTAATACAATAACGCAATCCTGTTGGAGGAGGGCCATCGTCAAAGACATGTCCTAAATGGCCTTTGCAACGTCCGCATTCTACTTCCGTTCTTTTCATGCCAAGGGTATTGTCTGGCAAATAAATAATGGAACTCTTGCTAATGGGTTCATAGAAACTGGGCCATCCGCAACCAGCGTCAAATTTGGTATCGCTCTTGAATAAAGGATTACCGCAGGCACCACAGTAATAAGTACCTATTTCTTTAAAGTTTTCAAACTTGCTGGTATAAGGTCTTTCTGTTCCTTTTTGGCGCGATATATAATAGACTTCTGGTGAAAGAATGTTTTTCCATTCGTCTTCTTTCAATACCACTTTACTATTATCGGTTCTAGAATAAGCGGGGTTCTTTTTGTTGTCCATGGTTGTTTTGTTATTCGTATTCTGAGAAAAGCAGCTTTGCAAACTAAGGCTAGCAAAGAGCAACACAAAAATCCGTTTCATAGTTTGATTTTTTGATACCATGAATATACGCACCTGAATGCTTCATGGTTTGCTTTACAACAACTAACAGCTGTTAATGTTTGGTGAATGACCAATTTTTAAGTGAATTGGTAGACTGTTAAATGTTTTATAATGCCTTAGTCTTATATTTGCTACTCATTCAAGGTTAGCAAGTACATGTTTAATATTATCCTGTTTGGCCCTCCCGGTTCCGGTAAAGGCACCCAAAGCGAAAAACTGATAGCCGCATATGGTTTGGTTCACCTCTCCACTGGCGATATCCTTAGAAGAGAAATTGCCCAGGCTACTGAATTGGGTTTGGAAGCAAAAAAACTCATGGACAATGGTCAATTAGTGCCCGATGCGGTAGTGGTTGGCATGATCAAGTCCGCTTTGGAAAACAATCCCCAAGCCAAGGGTTTCTTATTTGACGGTTTCCCCCGTACAGAAGCTCAATCTGTGTCTCTAGACGCTTTATTGGCTGAAAAAAACACGGAAATAGGGGTTGTTCTGGCTTTGGAAGTAAGCAATGAAGAGCTAACCAAGCGTTTGCTAAACCGCGGTTTAACTAGCGGCCGTAGCGATGATACCAACGAATCCATTATTAAAAACAGAATTGTTGAGTATCAGACCAAGACAACCGTGGTTGCCAACTACTATAGTAAGTTTGATAAAGTAGTGAATATCAAGGGTGAAGGAAGCGTAGAAGAAATTTTTAGCGCCCTTTGCAGCGAAATTGACAAAAGACTGTCTATTTAAGTACCAAATAGTTCGACCAATACCAACTGCAGGTCCCGCCCACCAAAGGCGGGACTTTTTTTTCTTTATTTTTAGAGATGCGCAAACTCTGCTTACTCTTTCTGCTGTGCTCTTGTGCCGGTAACAAGTTGTTGGTGAAGGAATGGACACCCGATCCGGGGGTGAATCATCAAGGCTTGAAAGAACGCATGACCGGATCGGGTTTTTATCAGCAAGCCCTCAGCTACAATTGGAAACAAAGAGACTCTTTAGCCACAGCACTTTTTTTGCAGGGCGATGTGCCAGATTTTTTCAAAAGATTTGTAAGCATTAAGGGTCAATATACTGATAGTCTGGAGCAGGTTCATAGTATTGAGTATGAAGTAGCCCCAGACTATCTAAGCATTGGCACTAATGAAGACTGGGCTCGTGTACCGCTTACACCCATGGCCGCACAAGTCATTGCCGATAGCCTCCACTGTTTTCTCCCAACCAGAAAAATGGTCAATGAGATTTATGAACAAAGCAAGGTCAAGCTAGCACCGGTTCCCATGTATGCTTTTAGAGATAGTACGGTCACCATGTGGCAACATCACTTAATCATTGAAGGGCAAAGACAGGGAAAAAAGGGATTGATTGCTGGTATTAAAAAAGACGTTGTGATTAGCAATATGGTGAGTCAACACCCAAAACAAAATAGGGTGGCTATTTATGGGTGGCATCTCTTGAACGGCAAGCCCATTCAACCTTTGTATGCTGGCCATGTGAACTGGTACGTGGATTATAGTCATGGCATCAGACTCATCAAAAGAACGGTAAAGGTTGATGGAAAAAAAATGGATTACAAAGACTTGCTTCGTAATCCATTACTCAGAGGACTCTTAACCAATGAGGCCGAACCCGTATTTCTGAACTATTAAATTTTATAGTACTGCTCCCATCCTTTTCTTGGAGGAAGACCTACCAACATTTCGTTGGCCATTTTATTATTAGTAATCTGTTTGGTGTTTCTATCAAATTTCAAATTTGTATTCAAATGCTGCGCCAACACGCCCAAGCAGAATACCTGACTCAAAGGACCAGCAATATGGAAAGGAGAACGAGTTTCTTCTTGGCCCATGCAGCCTTTTAAGAAATTGGCGTAGTGGTTGCTTGGGCTCTGAGGCACAACAGGCAAACGGCCAGCCATCTCTTTTGCTTTCTCTTCAGGTATAATAGAAAGCGTAGTACCATGGGAACCACCTTTGAAAGTTAGGTCCTTACCATAGATAATCTTACCGGGGTTTAGTTTGGCAGACTTTACTTTGGCGTTGCCGGCCGGAGGAATATTGGCGTCCAATTGGGTGTTGGTGTAACCGGCCGGAAGGGGCGGTTGGTTGTCAACACCGTCATACCAAGTAATGTCACAGGCCGGCATTTTGGGGCGCTCCGGAAAGTGAAACTTAATGGTAGAAGAAGTTGGATAGAAGAAAGGATTGTGGCCAGTTGCTTTAAGCATATTGATCTCAGTAGGCAAACCAAGGTCTAGAAACTGGTGAGCGGTGTCAATAATATGCGCACCCCAATCGCCCAAGGCACCCATACCAAAATCATACCAACAGCGCCACTGACCATTAATATAGTCATGGTTATAGTCATGCATTTGCGTAACCCCATGCCAAGTATCCCAGTCTAATGTAGAAGGAATAGCTTCGGCAGCAGGCAGTTTTTTAATATTGGTATCCCAACCATGCCATCTACGAGAATTGTTCATGTGCGCAGTAATAGCAGTTACGTCTTTGATAATTCCCGCCTCTGTCCAAGCTTTGAACTGAAAATAGTTACCATCGGAGTGGCCTTGGTTACCCATTTGGGTTACCACTTTGGAATGTTTCTTAGCAGCTTTCATCATTAGCTCCACTTCATTAAAAGTGCGGGCCATAGGTTTTTCAACAAACACGTGTTTGTCTAAAGAGAGGGCCATCATGGTAATGGCAAAATGGGAATGATCCGGAACACCAATGGCAACGGCTTCAATTTGTGAACCCATTTTTTCAAACATGGTTCTGAAATCCTGAAAACGAGGTACATCAGGAAACATTTTCAATACTTCCTGGGTTTGAGGCGCACCCATATCAACATCACAGAAAGCAACAAAATTGGCCAACCCGGTTTTGGCAAAAGACTTAACGTCTGAGCCACCTTGGTTACCAATGCCAATACAGGCAAGGTTTACTTTTCCGCTGGCGCGATTGGCAAAGCCATTGTTCCATATAGCTGGAAAAGCAGTGGCGGTAGAAAGCAGGACAGCATTCTTCAGGAATGACCTGCGGGATTTATTAGACATAGCAAGCATTTTTAAGGTTCACTAATATAAACATAAAGCCATCAATAATTAAGGCAAATCCTTCTTCAGCTGCTGATAATCGGTGAGTACCAATTTAAACTGCAGTTTCAGGTTTTTGGTCATCTGCAATTGTTGGGTAGTAGGCGCAAAGTCTGCTCCATAAGTCTGAGACTCTTTAGAGATGGCCAACAGTCTTTCAGTAATCTGAGCGGGGTTACGGAAATCGTCCCAGCGAGCACCGGTTTGGTGCGTATCAAACAATTTAGATTCTAGCACATAGAGCTGCTGTTCCAAAGCCAAGGACTTGGCAGAATTTTCTTTCAACAAAGCCGCGCGTTTGATTTCCATTTCAGCAATCAGGTCAAAACAGGCTTTAATGCTAGCACGCAAATCCTTACCCAGTGCGTACTGAGCGGCAATGGCTTCCTTGGTGGAGCCGGCGTTAGGATCCTGTAACACTTGAAGCATTTGCTTTTCAACGCCGGCATCGGTTTTGAGCAAGACTTGATAAGTACCAAGAGGCACACGAATGGGTTCCATGCCAGGACCAATATCCAAATCAGGCACATACATTAAACGACTACCAGTAGCATCCAATGTCACAAAATCCTTGCCCTTGGGCTTGGTTTTGAGCGATGGCATTTTCAATTCTTCATGGGCCAGGTTCCACCAAACACGGTTCACCCCTTTTAAGTTAGAACCAGTAATGGTTTGAATGGTATCGCCCATAGGGCTTAATACAAAAACCTTGGGAGCCGTTTTTAAAGTATCGGCCAAGAAATAATTAATGCTGGCACCATAAGGAGGATTTTCTCCCCTAACCGCATCACCACCATCGTGATTGGCTCCTTTAAAATTAAAACGATAAGCAGGACGCAAAGGATACAACCCAGATTTCTTAGCAGTCAAATTTTTGCTCCATTCACGAATAGGGGTAATATCATCCAAGATATAGAAGCCACGCCCATAAGTAGCAACCGCCAAGTCACGGAAATTTTTCTGAATAGCCAAATGATACACAGGCGATGGGGGCAAATTCTTCTTGAGTTGCAACCACTGACCACCATCATTGGGGCTCACAAAAAGGGCATTGTCCAAACCAACAAAAATCAACCCTTTCTGAGCCGGATCCTCTTTGACAAAATGCGCAAAACCACTATTACTCTCAGGCAGGTTCAAACCAATATTGGTCCAGTGCTTGCCAAAGTCTGTGGTCTTCATTACATAGGCTTTAAAATTTCCCTGTAGTTGGTAATGCACGGTTAAATAAGCCGTACCCGCGTCAAAATTAGAAGGATCAATATTACTAATAGTGCCCCATGGAGGCAAATTCAAATTAGCCGTGAGGTTGGTCCAAGTAGTGCCATCATTGGTGGTCAGTTGAACTTGACCGTCATTAGACCCAACCCAGAGCATTCCTTTTTTTATAGGAGACTCAGCAATGGCAAACAAAGTACAACCGTCAAAAGTCATCAGGTTATCAGAGACAATACCACCAGAACTTTGCTGGTGCGATTTATCATTCGTAGTCAAATCCGGACTAATCACTTTCCAAGTATGACCACCATCGGTGGTTTTATGAACGTATTGACTACCTACATACACGGCACCACGCTGGTGGCGCGATAGAGCCATAGGAAAATTCCAGTGCCAACGATACATCATATCGGCGGGAGCCACCCCATAACCAGCTTGAGGCCAAGGACGCACGTCGTGCGATAGACCCGTACGCGTATCAGTTACATCCAAACCACCATCGTAACAACCAGACCAAATGATTTTGTTGTCAAAAGGATCCGGTTGCGCAAAACCACTCTCACAACCACCCACCGATTCCCAACTACTTAAAGGAATACTACCCGTTCGGCTAATGGCTTCTGTTCTATAAGAATAGCCATCCTGTCTATTACCCATGATATGATAAGGAATCATCTCGTCCAAAGCAACGTGATACATTTGGGCAATGGGTAGGTTTACATTTTTCCAGTTCTTCCCACCGTTGAAAGTCATGTTCATGCAACCATCGTGGGCCACCATAATTCTATTGGCGTCCTTGGGGTCAAACCAGATTTCGTGGTTATCGCCACCCGGCGCATAGCTACCATTTCCATTAAAGGTTTTACCACCGTCTTTGGATTCCATGATGGTCACGCTAATGGTATAGAGTTTGTTCTCATCTTGAGAAGAGACACGCACCCTGGTATAGTAAGGACCACGCTGCGCCAAAGAATGATTCTCCAACATCAGCTTCCAAGACTCACCACCATCGGTAGATTTATACAAACCTGGAGCCTTTGCTTCTACCAAAGCATAGATGGTATTAGGATTACTACCTGCAATATCAATACTGGTTTTACCAATGATTTTGCCGGGACCACCAGGCAGACCATTGGTCATTTGTTTCCAAGACTTGCCACCATCCGTGGTTTTGTAAAAACCGCTACCAGGGCCACCGCTGTTCAGGTTCCAAGTATTCATTTGCACCTGCCACATAGCAGCCACTAAATTATTAGGGTCTTTTGGGTTGATAGAAATGTCTGAGCATCCCGTGTTCTCGTCTACAAAAAGCACGCGGTTCCAAGTAAGACCGCCGTCAGTAGTTTTATAAACGCCTCTTTCTTGTTGCGGACCATTGGTATGACCCAGTGCAGCCACATAAACGGTATTGCTATCCGTAGGGCTCACCAACACTTTGCTAATGCGCACGGTGTTTTTTAGTCCCATATTTTTCCAAGTCTTACCCGCATCGGTAGATTTGTAAATACCATTCCCGTTGGGATGCGCAGGACGAATAATATAGGTTTCACCCGTACCCGCCCAAACCTGCTTGGGATTGGATTCAGAAATGGCCAAGGCACCAATAGCGGAGTTGTCCATATCGTCAAAGACAGGCTGCCAGCTCACGCCAGCATTGCTAGTCTTAAAGATCCCGCCAGATGCGGCACCCACATAAGACACATTCGGATTCCCCGGTTCGCCCACTACTGCGCAAGCGCGATTTCCATCGGGCCCTAGAAACCGAAAGCGGAGATTACTAAAGGGATTTTGATCAGCGGAATTAAAACCAGAACCTTTGCCCGAACTGATTCCTGAACTGATTCTCGAACTAACTACAGAACTGATTCCTGAATTGATTCTCGAACTAATTCCTGAATTAGTTCCTGAACTAACTCCTGATCTGATTCCTGAATTGATTCCTGAACTGATCCCAGAACTTGTTGCCCCCATTTGTTGGGCTCCTACTTGGTTTAAACAAAGGGCCATTGCAGCTATGCACCATGCATTCATGCAAAGCCCGGCCAGTGACATTTTTCTCATTGTACTTGTCTTGGTGAAGAAAGACAAGTTACTAATAAAATGCCTTACGCAACTTCAATGAAAAATCAACCATCCTGATTCAAATTCCACAAATAGCGAACCTCTACACATATTTATTCTCATCTAAATTTCACAAACACCCAACCTCCCATATAAACATATCCTAACCCAAATACCACAAACATCCAACTTCCCATATAAACATATCCTAACCCAAATACCACAAACACTCAACCTCCCAAATAAACCCATCCTGAATCAAATTCCACAAACACTCAACCTCACAATTAAAAATATCCTGAACTAAATTGAATCTTTTACCACCTATAATGATCTTTGTATCTCTTAGGAAGACATTCAATAGTTCTGCTTTTATTAAGATGAATGGCCATTGGAGCCATTTCTGCTTTATAAACCGCTAAGACCTGATTCACTTTGTCAAGTTGTAATGATTTTTTCCCTTGCTCCATGTTTCTAATAAAATGCAAACCCACACCAGCCATATCTGCCAAATCCTGTTGTTTATGACCGTAATACCGGCGCTGGTATTTTATAAATTCAACAAGTTCCATAATGACATTTGATTCGGATACTAAATTATCTTTTAGGGAAAGTAGATACAAGTAAATACACTAGATTTTTTTGATAGTAAAAAGAGTTTAGCAATGCTGAAAAATCAATCCTGTATTGGGTTTGGGGTGGTGGTTTGTGTTTGGGGCGAGTGTGTTTGGAGGAAGTTTTTTTGGATGAGTGTTTGAAGTGAGTGTTTGAGGGGAGTGTTTGGGAGAGAAGTATACTTGTTTTTTGAGGTTTTCAAAAAGGCCGTTTTTTATACTTGTTCTAGTATAAATATGGGGGTCTTATTTTATACACGTTCTAGTATAAATTAAGAAATACACACCTCTAAAAAACCAGGACCATTATACACGTTCTAGTATAAATTAAGAAATACACACCTCTAAAAAACCAGGATCATTATACACGTTCTAGTATAAATTAAGAAATACACACTTCAAAAAACCAAGATCATTATACTCGTTCTAGTATAAAATAAACACCCTGTTTTTATACTTGTTCTAGTATAAAAACAGGGGTATTTTAAAAACGCAAAAAGAGGTTATACTTGAGGGGGGGTACAATTAAGTAAATTTAAAAAATCTGAAAATAAGCTAACTTAGAAGAGAATCAAGAGTATTCTAAAAATGGAAAAACAAGCTAACTCTCTGTATTTGTTATACCCGGATTTGAGTTTTCGGTATTGATTGAAAGGGATTGACTATTTAAAAAATGAATTATTCTAGTTACATTGAAGCATAAAACCAGCAAAGACCATCTTTTATAAGATTGTCAAGTTCAAGAGAGGGTTTAAAAAATGAATATGTCACAATCCAGAATTCAAGGCGGATACGAAAAACAACTTTCGGATTTTACTAAAGTTGTTTTGGTCATCTGCCCATCTTGCAGTGGACGGGCCGTTGTTAAGTCAGATGGCACGCCGCCAAATAAGTCTAATGAAGACAATATCAGAATGGTATGTACCGGCTGTGGTTATAACAAATCATTGATTGAAAAACCTGATGTGATTTTCCATCAATCCAGCTCTAAGACCATTAAAGGAAAAGTAATGATTACTGGGGCTGCTATTGATCCCTATTTTCATTTACCTCTTTGGTTAACTCATAATTGTTGTGAAAACCTTCTCTGGGCCTACAATCAAGAACACCTTGATTTTTTAGAACAACATGTATCGGCCAAGCTAAGGGAAAGGAATATTGATGAGATCTCAAATAAAGCAATAGCAAGTAGGCTCCCAAAATGGATGACATCAAAAAAAAATAGAGACACAGTTTTAAAAACAATCACGAATATGAAAAATACGCTCCTATTAATTTGCAGCTTAGTGGCTACCATGGCCATAGCACAAAACAGAGATATCAGCAGCCTGTCATCAGGTGGCAAGTTGCAGCCCTTGCAAGCCATTATGGATATTCGGCATTATACCATTAACCTGAATGTAGACCTGACTAACAAGACTATTCAAGGGGCAACTGAGGTAACCATGGTGCTTTCCAAAAACACAGACACTATTTTACTAGACCTGGTGAATCTATTTACTATTCAAAAAGTCAGCGTAAATAATAAGCCTGTCAGCTTTGATCATAAGGATCATAAAATTTATATCACTGGCAAGAGTCCATTCTTAGAGGGTAAGCAATTGGTAAAAGTGGAATATGGTGGGGAGCCGCCCATCGCCGTAAGGCCGCCGTGGTTGGGTGGATTTACGTTTACCAAAGACAGGTCTGGCAATCCTTGGGTAGCTATCAATTGCCAAAAAGAAGGGGCCAGAATTTATACCCCTACCAAAGACCATCCTAGTGACGAACCCAATGAAGGTGTTGATATGATGATTACGGTGCCTGATACTTTAACAGTGAGCGGTCCTGGTCTTTTACAAAAAGTGACCAAGTCTAAGGGAAAGAAAACCTTTCACTGGAAAACTATTTATCCCATGAGTACCTATACCATGGTATTCAATATTGGCAAATACCATGTTGCAACGGATGAGTATACCACCATCAATGGAAATAAAGTGCCTATTCAATTTTATATTTTAGCAGAAGATAGTGTTGAGGCCAAAAAAGTCATTGCGCTGAAAAAACGCGATAGTCAGGTTCTAGAAAAATACTTTGGTGAATATCCTTGGGCCAAAGAAAAAATTGGCATTTGCGCAGTGCCCAATTCAGGCATGGAGCACCAAACCAATATTACTTTCCAAAACAAATTCGTTTATACCAAAATTGGCGAGAGCGATTATTCTGCTAATTTATTTCACGAGTATGCTCATGAATGGTGGGCCAATAAAGTCACCAATAAAGACTGGGCACATGAATGGATTCAAGAAGGCATTGGAACATATGCAGAAGCATTAATTCATTATGACTTGGGTGGTCAAGAAGCTTATGATAAAATCATTGACGGACACAAACGCTCTATTAGATATATCAAACCCATGGTAGGTGGTGAAGAAATGAGTGAAGATGAAACTTATGCCCAGTCAGACATTTACACAAAGGGTTCTTTTTTCATGCATAGTCTTAGATATGTGATTGGAGACGAGGTGTTTTTTCCAACCCTTAAAAAACTGGCTACCGATCCGCAATACACTTATAACAATATGGTCACTACTACAGATGTGGAACAATTGTTTAGCAAGGCATCGGGCATGAACCTAAAGCCATTCTTTGATTTTTATTGCAGAACAACCCAACAATTAGATATTGTAATTAAAGAAGTGGGTTATCAGAAATACAGCATTAAAGTAAATAATGCTTTTATGAAACTTCCTTTTGAGATCACAAGCTCAGATGGTGTTTCAAAAATGATGATTGACAAAGAGGGTATTACCATCAATAGCAAAACACCTCCACAGGTTGATAACAAAGGATATTATTTGAAAAAAGTTCAATCATTGTAATGCGTTATAAATACAGTTTACTAGTCCTTTTGGTATGTTTTATTAGCAAAACAAGTTTTGCCGATAGCTATCCTCGTAATTATGCCATAGATATTTTGCACTATCGTTTTGAAATAAGCGTATCGGATAATAACAATGAAATTTTTGGTAAGGCTTCTATCCGTATCCAATTTAAAAAAAGCAATATCAAACAGTTTAGATTAGACCTAATTAATCAAACTGAGCTGAGAAAGGGAAAGGGCATGTTGGTGCAATCCATTAGTTCCAACAATCAAACACTGAATTATACCCATGTTGGAGATTCACTAATGATACAACTGGCTAAGCCTTCCACTGTGGATACGGTGGTTACATTTGAGATTCAGTACAAAGGGATTCCAGAAGAGGGATTAAGAATTATTGCCAACAAATTTGGAGACAGAACTTTCTTTAGTGAAAACTGGCCCAACAAAACCAGACATTGGCTGCCATCTATTGATCATCCCTATGACAAAGCCACCAGTGAGTTTATAGTTAAAGCCCCATCAAAATACCAAGTGGTTTCTAATGGTCTATTACTTGAAGAGTCTGTTCTTGGCAACAATACCAAACTCACCCACTGGAAACAATCGGTTCCGGTTTCTTGCTGGTTATTTGTATTGGGCGTGGCAGAATTTGCGGTTCAACAGGTAGATCAATTTAATGGAAAAGCCATACAGACCTGGGTCTATCCACAGGATCGCGAAGCTGGCTTTGCCGATTTTGCGCAACCCACCAAACAGGTGCTATCCTTTTACAGTGAGTATGTAGGACCATTCGCGTATGAGAAATTGGCCAATGTTCAATCAACCGTTTCTGGTGGGGGCATGGAAACTTCTTCCGCCATTTATTATGCAGAGAAATTGATCACTGGTAAAAAAGAAGTAAGACTCAGGAATGTGGTGATTCATGAGATAGCGCACCAATGGTTTGGCAATGCTGTTACAGAATCTACTTGGGATGATGCTTGGTTAAGCGAAGGTTTGACTACTTTTTTTACACTACTCTTTATTGAAAATGCCTATGGTCATGACGAATACATAGCCGGAATTAAAAGCGCCAAAAAAGCTGTCTATGATTATATCAAAAAGGATTCTCTATTTAGCATCGTCAGCAATCGCTCTGCTGAAACAGGAGTTGTGACCAGTGGTCTAACTTATCAAAAAGGCGCATGGATCACACATATGCTCCGCGATAAGATTGGAGAAGTAAATTTTAGAAATGGCATACAGGCTTATTATAAAAAGTATTTTAATGCCAATGCCAGCACCCTTGATTTTATTGCAGAAATGGAAAAAGCTTCCAATCAAGATTTAAAACCCTTCTTTCAACAATGGCTATACAAACCCGATAATTTAAAACTGAGTTGGTCCTGGGATTATGATGCCACATCAAAACAAATCTTGATTCATGTACAACAGCATCAATCATCTGGATTTGTATTTGACGTGCCTATTGAGTTTGAAATTAGGAAGGAAGGAATAGCAGAAGGTCAGTTGGTAAAACAACAGTTAAATACCAAGACCGCTGATTTTAAAATTCCATCAGCCACCAAACCGGCATTTGTATCCCTTGATCCAAGAACCGTTTTATTGTATGATTTGGTGAATTAATTTAAAAATATCTTTTAGAAAAATCCATAGCAGACTCTTCAAAAATTTGAATACCGGGATAGCGTAAAGAAGGCGCTGGATTAGGATCAACCACTATTACTTCTTTGCCGCCCCTGAGTGCTGATTCCAAGACCATATTGGTAATGCCTACTGAATTGGAAGTACCCATGAAGATGATGGTTTCAGCTTCTTGAGCCCAATCCATGGCTGTTTCCGTTTCATAGAGATCTGAATAATATTCATCAAAGAGCAGGATATGTGGCCTATAAGATTTGTCAAAATCAATCCTTCCACCCTTACCAATTTCAAATAGTTCAAATAGCGCAGGAATTAGCTCCTCCGCTTCTTTTACAAGATCCCAATTGGCCAAAACCAATTCGTATTTATCTGTAGCTGGAATACGTCTTTTGAAATTGATGTTTCCATGAATCTCAATTAATCGCTGAGAAGGATGTGCGGCTTTTACGTGTAGGTTGTCTACATTCTGGGTAATCACCCTAATTTGATTGGCAGCCAAAATTTCATGGGTTGGATTAGGAAGCGCATCGCGGCAGCTAACAAACCTATGATAATACCAAGAGAGAAAATGTCCGGGATCTGTTTTGAATTTCTCATAAGTGGCCATGGTAGTTGGGTTCTCATTCCATAAACCATTCTTACCCCTGAAGGGTTGAATCCCTGAGTCTACTGAAATTCCTGCACCTGTAACAACAACTATGCTATTGTCCATTACTTTACTTTCTTACCGTGTTTGTAAACAAGATCTACTTTTTGCAACAAATCAATATAGCGCAACACATCGCCTTTTACAGCAATGATATCGGCATACTTGCCTTCACTAATAGTGCCATAGTCTTTGTCTACACGCATGGCTAGTGCTGGCCAATAGGTAGCTGCTTTAATGGCGTACATGGCGTCAAAACCAAATTTGTTTACCCATACATCTAGTTCATTCCAAGTACTTTGACTATGAAATTTCATGGGAATCCCGCTATCAGTTCCAATCAATAAAACGGCGCCAGCATTTTTTAACTGATTCACTTTCTTCTCCAGCGTTGGGCGCCGAATGGGCGTCATCTGAAAATAGGGCATCCTACCGGGATACTTCAAAGACTCTTTGATGTCCTTAATAATATGATCCGGCAAATCCAATTGCCAAGAAGGGTCATCCAGTTTTTCTGGATTGTCTCTGATATATTCATAGTTATACAGACCCTCAACCGTAGGTGTCCAGAAGAAGGGACCCTTGCTCATCTGTGCCGTGCGCTCTTTGATCATTTGAATAATATCATCTGGATATTCGGGTGCGGATGCCAAACCCGTGTGTTCAAAACAATCCACGCCAATCTTCATGCCCACCCTAATTTCATTGGGTCTATGGGAGTGACCTACTACAGGTAATTTATATTTATGTGCTTCATCTACCACGGCCTGTGCTTCTTCTAAAGTCATCTCGTCTTGGTCAATCAACTTAATCACGTTCACTCCCGCCTCTGCTAACTTGCGCACTTTTGCTTTTGCGTCTTCCACACCATTCACGCCCCATCTATAAGCTTCTGTATGCGGATAAGGTTTGTGTTGAATAAAGGGTCCAGACACATAGAGTGTTGGTCCAGGTAATTCACCCTTGTCAATGCGTTTCTTTACATTAATGCTTGCCTCCAACGGCCCACCCAGGTCACGCGCACTCGTCACCCCAGCCATCAGCAACTGGTGGGCCGAAGCCGGCATCACCACTTTCTCAAAATCCTTCATATATGCACTATCCCAATGGTCATAGTCACTATGCCCGTTGATCATCAAGTGTACGTGCATATCCCAAAGACCGGGCAATACACTCATGCCTTCTGTAGAAACAATCTCAGCACCTTTTGGAATTGGCGTTGTTCCAACCGTTCCCACGGTTTTGATTCGCTCATTCTCAACAATAATCACACTATTATAAATGGGCTTTCCTCCAAAACCGTCAATGAGGGTTCCACCCACAAAGGCCTTTGTTTGCGCTTGCGCGCCGATGGCCAAAAAGAATAAGCCAATAGCCAAATTGATTTGCTTCATGTTAGTTGGTTGTTTCCGGAAGATACAAAATGAATGGAGCAACTAGACCAGCCCATTAAAAAAATACTGCTCCAGCATGGTCTTGTCATAATTGGTATAGGGTACCCAGTGTTTTTCTAGAGGCAGGAAAACTTCAATGGCATTGATGTCTGGAAAAAGTTTGTAGTCAAATTTTTCCGTAGCGGTACTAATATACCCTGTGTAATAAAAACTGCAACCAATGGCCCGAGCGTGATCCATCTTACATAGGATTAGAAATTTTCCTAAACTATAAGATTGGTATTCGGGGTCAAAGAAATTGAGAATCCCCGCAATACTATTCAAGCCCTTGTCAAAGTATCCAACGGCAACCAAGCGTTCATGGTCGCGAACTTCAATCATCCAAGAATCAAAGGGATTGGGAAGAGTAGCATCGTGCAAATATTCATCGCACTGCTCCGATGTACTAAAGGGCACAAACTCCCAATAAAGGGAATAAAGATGTCTAATCTCGTCTGTAATCTCTGCGGGTTTAATAGTCACTTGCAGCTTGGCGCATTTTTTCCGAATCTTCTGTGCCGATTTTGATTCCTGCACTTTGGCCAATTCTAACCTTAGCCAAATCACTGGCATCATATAACTGTTTACATCAAACTGGGTATGGTTGGTGGTGAAGACATGGTGCTGCATGCGGTAAAACCCATTAGACAATAATGCGTCTAACATGGGTCCTTTAAAACCAGATTCATCAGCCGTATAATACACCGGAGGTCCAAACATGGAGCAAATTTCAGTTATTCATCCAATAATACCAATCCATCTCTAGTTACCCATGCACGGCTGGTGGTTTTGTAGCGGTCAATTTCATCACCACCCCCATTTCTACGAGGATCCTTTGTCTGAGACATAATGGCGTCCATGCGTTTAGAGAGCTGTTGTTTAATAGCAGCCAAGGAAGGTTGGGTCGCAAGGTTATGCATATTATAAGGATCTGTTTTGGTATTGTACAATTCCTCTGCGGGACGTTTGCCAAAACCCATGGCAAATAAGGGTTTCACGTCAGGATCATTTCTATGGTCCATCATAAAATTTTTGGTATATCCTCCATCCACGTCGCCAAAAACAGAAGGGGTATTGGGAATGCTTTCATCACCAGCAGGATTGCGGTCTGGACGCAGGTTGCGGATATACAAATAGTCACCCGTGCGCAAAGCGCGAATGGGATAACCAGCACCATATTCAAAATCGGCCCTGGCCATACAATGGCGTTCGCGTTCTAGGTAAATTTCAGAACGATGAATTTTTTCAGGATGCGCCAATACGGGTAATAAACTCTTACCATCCATCTTGGGTTGGGCTTGCTTGGGAACCGCAGCCCAGTCTAGAAAACTAGGCATAAGGTCCATCAGGTTCACATAAGAGGAATGAATTTTTCCTTGGGGAATCTGCCCTCCAAAACTGGCTATCAAAAGTGGCACACGCGTACCTTGATCATACAAATTTGCTTTGGCGTGCGGAAAGGGCATGCCATTATCGGCAGCAACCACAATAATGGTATTTTCTAGTCTCCCAGATGCTTTTAATCGCGCCAGCAGTTCACCAATCTCTTGGTCAAAATGCATGACTTCACTATAATAATCGGCCAAGTCTTCACGCACTTCAGGAACATCGGGCAGAAAGGGAGGCACTTCAATTTTGGCAAAATCAATCCCTGTTTTTTTTCCAGCACCCTTGTCAAAAGGTCTGTGCGGATCATTGGTGCCAAACCAAAAAAAGAAGGGTTTGTCTTCTGGCAATTTTTTCAGCAGTTGATCAAAATCAGTTTTGGTACCAGCAGGATTTTCTGTGTAGCCCATTTTTTTAAAATCACCAGGCGCCCATCCCTTTCTATCAAACCCAACTTCATAACCCTGTTTGCGTAGGATCTGCACATAGGTTGGAACGCTGATATCTAAACGGCCGCAGAGGTTCACGCCTTCTCCCAAATTATGTGGATACAATCCAGTAAGCATACTGGCTCTTGATGCCGTACATGAAGGTGTAGAGCAATAGGCGTTGTTGAACAATACACCTTGTTTGGCCAATTTGTCTAAGTTGGGTGTGGGCACATATTGCTTGCCATACAAAGAACCATAGGGATAACTCCAATCATCCGCCAATAAAAATAAAATGTTCAAAGGCTTTTCTTTGGCCTCCGGCCGATGCCAACTACCAAACATGGTCATGCAAAAAATGGCAACAACAAAAATGGAAAATGCGCGAGAAAATCTAGGCATGGTCAAATTGTAAAATGAATGATTAGAACAATTTACAATTTATCTGTGATTAAAGAATAGAGATACAATGCAAAAGAGGCCTTTCGGCCCCTTTTTGCGAAACATAATCCCCCCGGATTATCTTGCTTTGATTTTTGATTTAATTATTATTTCCGTGCAACTTTAAAAGATTTAGATACCGTATTTGTGGCAGATGATTTGGAAGTTAGGGTTATGGTAACATTACAAACAACGCCATTTTGCAAATTTTGAATAGAACTAATAAAACTTGGTACCGTAGAATTTAAATTCTGACTAAATACAGATGAGCCGTCTAACTCTTTTACAACTGAAATTGACGCTGTAATTCCAGCAGAAGGTAGGGCAGAACTAACAGTAATAGTAAAATCCTGATTTGCACCTAATACCGCAAATATGGAAGAACCAGGATCAGGACTATTTGTAAATGCTAATCTCTCCTCTACTGGAGGTGCTGGAGGTGCTGGGGCTTCAGGTTTACAAGAAGAAAAGAATAGCGCAACAATTACAAACATCTTGAATACCAATTGAATACTTCTCATGTTTAATATTTTATAATTTCACAAATTTTAATACATATTCCTGTTTAACTGAACCATTGTTACATTTCAAATAGTAAACGCCACTTTGCAAATTTGAAATATCAATTTGGTCTCCTGACCTCAGACCTTTTTTCATAATTAATTTTTTTCCATTGATATCTACTATATCAATATTTAGATTGGTTACACCTGGTAACTTATGAGAAAGAATTAAATAATTGTTTACAGGATTAGGATACAATTTTATTTCTGAGCTTGTTGCTAATATTGGAACAGCAGTAACTAAGTAGTAGTATTTATCTGAGAATATACTTGAACAACCGTTCTGGGTAACTTTTACAGAATAGTATCCTGCTGATAACGGCTTGAACAACTGTTGTGTACCTCCACTAACTACTGTATTTGTATCGGTATACCACTGATTACCAGTACTTGAACTACTTACTAAATTATTATTTACATCTCTTGAAATGGTAGGCTTAGCTGGAACCGTGTTTGCTGTTACTATAACGCCTGCTGAAAGCTTTGCATTGTTCATAACCGTATAGGTTCCACTCGTTTTTGCGGTATAAGTAGCACCTGTAGATCCGGATATTACAGTTCCATTTAGATACCATTGGTTTCCTGTTGCAATAGAAGAAGTTAATACAGTACTATCTCCTGTACAGAAACTTAATGGTCTATTATAACTAATGATTGGTGTAGCGCTTGCTGCATTTACAGTTACTGTTACTGACGTTGAAGTGGCAGTACATCCAGAACCATTGGTAACTTTTACACTGTAAGTGCCAGCT
>NCHJ01000049.1:19527-23975 GCA_002256765.1 Bacteroidetes bacterium 24-39-8 | reverse complement strand
AAGAGTGAAGAGTGAAGAGAGGAAGAAGAAGTGAAGAGTGAAGAGTGAAGAGTGAAGAGAGGAAGAAGAAGTGAAGAGTGAAGAGTGAAGAGTGAAGAGTGAAGAGTGAAGAGAGGAAGAAGAAGTGAAGAGTGAAGAGTGAAGAGAGTATGAAGAAGTGAAGAGATAAAAGTGAAAAGTGAAGAACGGAAGAAACTATGTTTTTGTTTTAAATGATTTTAAGAGTAATAAAAACGTTTTAAAGTTTAGGGAAGTATTATGAAAAGTAAAATTATAAGTTGGATGAGTATGTCCTTGTTGGGATTTCAGTTGCAGGCACAACAGTCTGTAAAGTTAATTACACTTGATCCTGGTCATTTTCATGCTGCATTGGTTCAAAAATCTATGTATCCACAAGTGGATCCTACGGTATATGTATATGCCAAAAAAGGAACGGATTTGAATTTGCATTTGGATAAGATTAAAGGATATAATGCCGCCAGTGCTGGTGCTACATCTTGGAAAGAATCAGTTTATGAAGGGGATGATTATCTTCAAAAAATGTTGTCTGAAAAAAAAGGGAATGTGGTTGTTTTGGCAGGGAATAACCAATTGAAAACAGATTATATTCTTAAGTCTATTCAATCTGGATTAAATGTATTTGCAGATAAACCAATGGTCATTGATGAAATAGGATTTTCAAAATTAAAATCTGCTTTTAAACTGGCAGAACAGAAAAAATTGCTGTTATATGATATTATGACAGAGCGTTATGAGATTACTACCATTTTGCAAAGGGCATTATCTATGGATGCTGGTCTATTTGGAACTTTGGAAAAAGGTAGCCTTGAACAACCCGCAGTTACAAAAGAAAGTGTGCACCATTTTTACAAATACGTTTCAGGTTCTGTTTTAACAAGGCCAGGTTGGTTTTTTGATGTTGCGCAAGAAGGAGAGGGGATTGTAGATGTAACCACTCATTTGGTTGATTTGGTTCAATGGGAATGTTTTCCAAATAAAGTAATTAACTATAAAAAAGATATTCAATTAAAAACAGCGAAGAGTTGGGCTACACCAATTACAGCTGCACAGTTTAAAGAAGTGACTAAATTGGCTGAGATACCTAATTATCTTGGAAAATATACCGATGCAAAAAAGGATATTAATGTCATGTGTAATGGTGAAATCAATTATACCATCAATGGGGTACATGCAAAGGTTTCAGTGATCTGGAACTATAAAGCGCCAGAAGGTACGGGTGATACCCATTACTCCATTATGCGCGGCACCAAGGCCAACTTAATTATTAAACAAGGGGCAGAACAAATGTTCAAGCCAACACTTTATATTGAAGGTGGAACTGCAGCTGCTGCGGAGTCAGCCATGGCAACACTTGCTAAAGAATTCAACGGATTAACCTTAAAAAAGAATGACAAGGGCTGGGAGGTAATGATTCCTGAATCATATAAAGAAGGACATGAGTCACACTTTGCTAGGGTTACTGAAAAGTACTTGGGCTATTTAGCAAATAAGAATATGCCAGCTTGGGAAATACCCAATATGTTGGCAAAATATTATACTACAACACAGGCTCAAAAATTGGCTTCCAAAAAATAAATGAAGTAATAGAATTGATTCAGCAATAATTTTTCTTACATCGTTTTCGTAAATTAATTTATTCAAAACAAGTTGGCTCTCATACTAATCAACCAATTTTGTACAAATTTCAAGCATGAGTTCAGAAAATCAATTTTCCCTTTCCAATAAAGTAGTTGTAGTAACAGGAGGTACCGGAATTTTAGGCGGTTCATTTGTAAAAGCCATCGCGCAAGCAGGTGGGATTCCTGTGATAATGGGTAGGAATGCGGCAATAGCGGAAGCAAGGGCTCAGGAGATTATTCAAAATGGTGGACAGGCATTGGCTATTGTAGCCGATGTTTTGCAAGAAGCAGATTTAATAAAAGCTAGAGACCTGATTGTAGAAAAGTTGGGAAGAATTGATGGATTAGTCAATGGCGCTGGCGGTAATATGCCAGAAGGGGTAGTTCAACCTGATGCAGACATTTTTTCTATGAATATAGAAGGAATGCGAAAAGTAATGGAACTAAACCTTTTTGGTACTATTCTTCCTACCCAAATCTTTGGGGCGGTGATGGTGAAAAACGGAGGAGGAAGTATTGTTAATATTTCATCTGTTAGTTCCAAGCAAGTAATTACAAAAGTATTAGGATATAGTATGGGTAAAGCGGCTGTTGATTGCTATAACCAGTGGTTTGCCGTTGAAATGGCCAATAGACATGGAGATTTGATTAGAATGAATGCGATTATGCCAGGTTTCTTTTTAACCGAACAAAATAGAACCTTGCTAACAGAACCAGATGGCTCTTATACCGCAAGAGGAAAATTGGTTATTCAAAATACTCCATTTAAAAGATTTGGCCATCCAGAAGAATTAGTTGGTGCATTGGTCTTTTTATTAAGTGATGCTTCCAAATTTGTGACTGGTATGCAAATAGGTGTTGACGGAGGATTCACCGTATTTGGTGGAGTCTAATCATTAAAAGGTAAAAGATGAGTAGTTATTTTCTGACGGATGATTTTCTATTACAAGGAAAACAAGCCAAAAATTTGTATCACTATTATGTGAAAAATTTACCCATCATTGACTATCATTGCCATCTTCCTCCTGATGAGATTGCAGGGAATAAACAATTTGCCAATCTTACTGAAATTTGGTTAAAGGGTGATCATTACAAATGGCGTGCTCAGCGAACACTAGGTGTTAATGAAACATTTATAACTGGTTCTGCTGCTGATGAATTAAAGTTTCATCATTGGGCCAGGGTAGTGCCACAAACTGTGCGGAATCCCCTTTTTCATTGGACCCATATGGAGTTGAAAAATGTTTTTGGAGTTGAGGAGTATCTCAATGAAACCTCAGGGCCAAAAATATACCAGCATTGCAATGAGTTATTGCAAACGCCAGAATTTACAACTAGGTCTTTATTGGAAAAATTCAAAGTTGAATATGTTGGTACAACCGATGAACCCTGGGATAAATTAGCTTATCACAAACAATTGGTGGAAGAACAATTCTCTATAAAAGTTTCTCCTTCTTTTAGACCAGATAAGATTTTGTTTATTGAAAAGCAAACTGACTTTTTCCATTATTTAGGTTTGTTAGAAGATGCTTCTGGTGTTGTTATAAAAGATATACCAACCTTGCTTGATGCATTGAAAAATAGGGTAGATTATTTTCATGATCACGGATGTAGGGTTTCAGATCACGGATTTGAGCAAATGCCCGGATTTACGCAACTTTCTCTTACCATGGAAATGGAATTTGAGGGGTTCCTGAAACAAAGGTCCATTCCATATTCCGCACCTGAACATTTTATGGGTTTTGTATTATTGGAATTGTGTAAAATGTATCATCAAAAAGGCTGGGTGCAACAGTTTCATCTTGGACCTATCAGAGACAATAATAGTAGATTAAATAAAATACTAGGTGCAAATAGTGGTTTTGATTCAATTGGCGATTATCCACAAGCAGCCAATTTGTCTAGATTTTTAGATTGTCTAGATAAAAGCAACCAACTATGTAAAACCATTTTGTACAATATCAATCCATCGGATAACGAGGTATTTGCTACTATGTTGGGGAATTTTAATGACGGATCTGAGAAAGGCAAAATCCAGTTTGGATCAGGTTGGTGGTTTCTAGATCAGAAAGATGGCATGGAAAAGCAAATGAACGCCCTTTCAAATATGGGCTTGATTAGTACTTTTATTGGCATGATTACAGATAGCAGAAGTTTTCTTTCTTTTCCCAGACACGAATATTTTAGAAGAACACTGTGCAACCTTTTTGGAGAAGAAATGGAAAAGGGTTTATTACCCAATGACGAACAATGGATGGGGGGAATCCTTAAAAACATCTGTTACTATAATGCCAAAGAATATTTTAACTTGTAATCAATAATTCAAATTAGTTTTAACAAAATAAACCTTTATCATGTCTAATTCAAGAAGAAATTTTCTCAAACAAACAGCAAAAGCTGCTGCTGGAACCTATATAGGAACCATGGGTCTAAGTGCCAAGAGTTATGCCAATATTCTTGGAGCCAATGATCGCGTGAGGGTAGGCGTTGTTGGTTTTTCTGATAGACATAGGAGTTCTCATATACCTCCATTTATGAAGTTTTATAAAGAAATGAATTTTGACATTGTGGGGGTTTCAGATATTTGGAAAAAACGTAGGGAAGATGGTGCTGCTTTTCTAAAAAACAAAATGGGGCATGATATAACTGCTTACAGAAATAATGAAGAAATGTACGCAAGTAAGTCGGTAGATGCTGTATTTATTAGTACTGCGGACTTTCAGCATGCATTGCATACCATTGAAGCCGTAAAAGCTGGTTGCGATGTGTATTGTGAAAAACCTTTTGCTGAAACCATGGAAGACAATC
>NCHJ01000049.1:0-19444 GCA_002256765.1 Bacteroidetes bacterium 24-39-8 | reverse complement strand
AAATTGGCTCACAGCGTAGAAGTGGCCCTAATTATACTGCAGCAGCTGATTTTATTCAATCGGGCAAGTTTGGCCCAATTACTATGGTGGAACTCAATTGGAACGTGAATCAACCAGGTAGATGGAGAAGACCAGATTTGGTAGCCCAGTGTAAAGAATCTGATTTAGACTGGAAAAGGTATTTAATGAATAGACCCTATGAAAATTTTGATCCAAGAAAATATTTAGAATACCGTTTGTTCTGGCCTTATTCATCTGGTTTACCAGGACAATGGATGAGTCATCAAATTGATACAGTGAATTGGTTCAGTGGATTAGATCATCCAAGGTCAGTGGTTTCCAATGGTGGAATTTATCAATGGAAAGATGGTAGGAAAAACTGGGATACTATTACTGCTGTATTTGATTATGGTCCTGTAAATGATCCTTCAACTGGATTCCAAGTGGTATTTACGTCAAGGATGCATAATGGAGATGAGAATCCAAGTGAACTATATTATTCCAATGGTGGAGAGTTAAATTTAATTACCAATAAAGTATCTCCAAAAGGTGGATTAAGGGCAGGAATGGCTGCTGCCATGAAAATGCAACCCAATCTGCTTCCTGAATTGAGTTTGTCAGAAATGATTAAAGTAGAAGCTGGTGCCAATACTGGCGGGGACGTTTTAACAACTGCGCACATTAAAAACTGGATGGAATGTATTAGAAGTAGAAAACAGCCCAATGCACCGGTAGAAGCTGGTTATAATCATAGTGTTGCTACTATTATGGCTAATGCTGCTTGTAGAACTGGAGCAAAAGTTACATTTGATGAAAAGACACAGGAAGTAATGGCTAATGGCAAGCCATTCAAATACTAAACGTTATTTAATTTTCAAAGGAGGGGAATTCCAATGGATTTCCCCTCCTTTCAATTTAAGGGTATGGGTGATCAAACTAGGGCTAGATTAGCATATTTCTAACTAATTTTAAAAAAAGTACCTGATAAATAATTGCCATGCGTAGTTCTATTGCTATTATCCTGCTTTTATTCATTACTAATAATGTCTTTGCGCAATTAACCATTGCTAAGATTTTCAACAACCATATGGTGCTTCAAAGAGGACAAGAAATACCAGTTTGGGGAACTGCAGCAATTGGCAAAACAGTTACTGTTCGGTTAAATCAGTCTACTAAAAAGGCAATTGTTGATTCAAAGGGAAATTGGAAAGTTATTTTTCCAATGATGCAGGCAGGAGGGCCCTATCAAATGTTTATCACCACAGATCAGCAACAGTTGGAATTTTCTGATTTGATGGTTGGTGAAGTTTGGTTATGTTCAGGCCAGTCTAATATGGATTGGACCCTAAAAGACGCTTATAAATTCAGAGAAGAAAGAGCTTCAGAACCGCTACCTGAGATTAGGCAATTCTACGTTCCCAGAGAAGTTTCTTTAATTCCTAATCATGCATTGTCAAATGGTAAATGGGAGTTAGCTCATCCAGATCAAGTGGGCGATTTTAGCGCTGTTGGTTATTTTTTTGCCAAAGCATTATGGCAAAAATTGCACGTTACTATTGGATTAGTCAATGCAAGTTGGGGCGGTTCTCAAATTGAAGGTTGGATTAGTCAGGAGGCCATGAAGGGTTCTAGCCAATTTGCCAATTATGCCAATCATTATCCCAAGACATGGGAGTTAGCAGATTCCATGTTGTTGGAAAAATTAAAAAAATCATTGTCACAAAAATCCGGAAAATTACCTAGTACTGCTTTGCCTGATATTTTGACAACCGATAGTACTATATTTCAAAGTTGGTTAAAATACGCTCCTCCCAGTCAATGGGATTGGCAAGGCATTTGGGCATTTAGAGGAGCTGGTTTTATGCAAAAAGTGATTGATGTTAAACCTGCTGAACAAAATAAAGTGTCTATACTTTCATTGGGCGATAATGATGGCGCATTTGAATTATATCTGAATGGTAAATTATTTAAAAAAGGAGAGGGGCGTGCTGATAGATTGATCAACGTTCCTGCGGGCACTTGGAAGACAGGTAAAAATATCTTGCTTTTACACCAAGCTGTTCAAAAGGATCCTGCTTGGTTTGGGAATGGCTTTTATGGAGAGAATTCAAAACTGTTTTTGAAATTTGACTATGAGCCAATTTCACTAGCTGGAGAAGGTTGGCGAATGATGCCAGATTTTAATATGCCCTGGCATTATGTACACTCACAAAATAATGCAGGTTCAGTTATTTATAATGGCATGATTCATCCCTTGATTCCATTTGCTATAAAAGGAGTACTCTGGTACCAAGGTGAATCTAATGCAGAAAGGGCTTTTCAATACAGGAGCAGTTTTCCATTATTAATTAGTTCATGGAGAAAAGATTGGAAATCTGAGTTCCCTTTTTATTTTGTTCAGTTATCCAGTTTTGGAAAAACTCCCAATAGTAATCAGGGTAGTGAATGGGCAGAGTTAAGAGAAGCTCAATTAATGGCTTTACAATTGCCCAATACAGGTATGGCGGTTACAACAGATATAGGGAATCCGGATAATATTCATCCTAAAAACAAGACAGATGTTGGGAGAAGATTAGCAGCCATCGCGCTAGCAAAAACATATGGAATAGAAATACCCTATTCAGGACCTGTTTTCGAGAAAATGGACATCAATGCAGATAAAGCCATTCTTCATTTTAAACATCTCTTTGGAGGCTTGGTAGCAAAAGATAGGTATGGTTATCTAAAGGGTTTTGAAATTGCCGGATCTGACAAACGATTCCATTTTGCAAAAGCAAGGATTGAAGGGGATCGGATATTAGTATCGTCTGATTCAGTGATGCATCCTGTAGCAGTAAGATATGGTTGGACCGACGCCGCCATTGATGCCAATTTGTTTAACAAAGCTGGTTTCCCTGCATCGCCCTTTAGAACGGATCAATGGAAGGGGCTCACTGATGCCAAGGTTTTTGAGTAAGGGAAAGCTTTGTCAATTAATAGATAGTCCTTATTTTCAAGAATGAAATCCAAACCTGTAAATCTTACAAGATTTCAGTTTAATCTTGTCATAGTTCCAATTCAGGAATGCTGCAATTTAGCGTCATGGCCTTTATTGATTATTATACGGTGCTTGGCCTTGATAAAACAGCTTCTGAAGCCGACGTAAAGAAAGCATATAGAAAACTGGCTAGAAAATTACATCCAGATCTTAATCCAACAGACAAGCAAGCCCAAACAAAATTCCAAGCCATTAATGAAGCCAATGAAGTCTTAAGTGATCAAGTGAAACGGAAAAAATATGATCGTTTTGGTAAGGATTGGGAACACGGTGAGGAGTTTGAACAACAAAGAAGAGATCAAGAAGCAAGGGGAGGGAGAACTGCATTTGCAAATAATGATGATTCCGATTTTTCTAGTTTTTTTGAATCTATGTTTGGGGCTAGCCAAGGCAGAGGAAATGCTCCCAGAACAGGACAAGACCTGCACGCCACCATGCAATTGGGGCTTAAAGACATTCTGGAATCCCACAAAGAAACCATTACCGTAAACGGCAAACAAATAAGGGTCACCATTCCCGCAGGCATTGCCAATGACCAAGTTCTAAAATTAAAAGGTCATGGCGTTAAAGGAATTAATGGCGGAGCCGATGGCGATTTAATCATCAATTTTGAAGTTAAAGACTTTCCTGGCTTTGAACGCAAAGGGAATGACCTGTACTGTCAAACTAGCATTAGTTTGTACAAAGCCGTTTTAGGAGGCGATACCACCATTGATACTTTAAATGGGAAAGTAAAAATGAAAATTAGGGCTGGTACCCAAAATGGAGAAAGAATCCGATTAAAGGGCAAGGGCATCCCAGCCTATAAAAAGGAAAAGGAAATGGGGGATCTCTATGTGAGTTTTCAGGTTTCCATTCCCCAAAACCTTAGTCCAGAGCAGGTTATGCTATTTGAGCAGTTGATGCAAATGGATTAAATTCTAATTGCCTGAGAATTAACCCCTAATTAATGAAATAATTTTATCTAACTGCCTCGTTATACTTAATTTAGTAGACGGTTTACCCCTTAATATTCCTTATCAATAATGACTGCATAGCGCAGAACGGTGAAAACACCGAACCTTGCTATTTCTGGCTAGTACAGGCAACATAATTGAGTATTCCAATATCTACCCTAAACAGTTATATCATTAGCAGTTTTAAGAAGGATATTAATTAACTGAATATCATTCGATTCAAAGCAATTAGATCTATAATGCAAGCAATATTTGATTGGGCAACTAGGATTAAGACATTTAGCTTCAAACAAGGGCTTTATCTGGTTTTATTTTTTGTTTTACTTGGAACTCAAGTTCAGGCGCAGACCACCATTTGTAGTGGTCTAACTTTCAATTACAATAATACTATTGCACTTCAACCAGCCTTAAATCAATTTACTTGGACTGTAAATAATATTAATCCTGCTGGTTCAGTAACAGGGAGTAGCGCAGGAGGACCAGCAAGTACAATTAGCCAAGTTCTTACTAATAACACAACTAATGTTGCTTTTGTAACTTATAATATTTTCAATAGTTCGGATAATTCTACAATTCAATATACAGTTACAGTAAATCCAACGCCAGATTTAACTGGTACTACAAATGGTTCTGTTTGTAGTGGATCTCCATTTACATATACGCCCACAACTTTACCCGCTGGTACAACTGTTGCATGGACTAGGGCCACCGTTGTTGGAATTACTCCACTGACTGGAAATAGCACTGGAAATATAAATGAAACTTTATTTAACGGTACAAGTACGGCACTTACTGCCATCTATAATTTGGTTTTAACTAGCCCTGACGGTTGTATTAATAGTAGTCATATTGTTACGACTTTAGTTAATCCTAATCCTGCCATGACTAGTTCTATCTCACCTACGGGTATTTGTAGTGGTTCCAGTTTTACATATACGGCTACATCTGATCAAGATCCATCTGTGAATTATACATGGACAAGAAATATTATACCTGGAATTAGTAATGGATTTGCTACTGGAACGGGAAATGTCAATGAAATCTTAACTAATACTACTGCGGGTAATATAAATGTGGTTTATGATTATGTTTTGACAAATGGAGTTACAGGTTGTATTAACAATCAAAGTGTAACTGTTGGAGTAAATGCCCAACCGGTACTTACAAGTTCAACATCAAATAGTAGTATTTGCAGTGGTACAACGTATACTTATACAGCACTATCCTCTGTTCCCGCTGCAACTATCACATGGACTAGGGCTGCTGTTGCCAATATTACACCAAATGCTAGTAGTGGCAGCACCACTATCAATGAAACCTTAACTAATTCAAGCAATGTCTCATCTGCTACTTCAACCTATTCATTTGCATTAAACAATGCAGGTTGTACCAATAGTCAAAGTTTTAATGTTACTGTAAATCCAACACCAATTTTAAGTAGTTCACTAACACCTACTGCAGCTTGCACCGGAGCAGCTTTTACCTATACGCCAACTTCAGCCATTGCTGGTCTTACTTATACGTGGTCTAGAGCGGTAGTAGCTGGTATTAGTAATTCAGCAGGCTCTGGATCAGGTGCCATTAATGAAACACTTGTTAATACAACAACCGCAGCTATATCAGTTTCTTATGTATATGTTTTAACCAATCCGGTAACGCTTTGTACTAGTACACAAACAGTTATTGTTTCAGTAAATCCTATTCCAAATATAACTGCTCAGATTCTAACAACTTGTAGCGCTATACCTTTTACAGTTACTCCTGCAGGTGCTCCATTAGGAACCACCTATACTTGGTCTGCGCCAATAAGTAGCCCAATTGGGGTAATTAGTGGTACAAGTGGAACCAATCAGAGTAGCATTACTCAAACCCTTACAAATACCACAGTAAACCCTGCTACAGCAACTTATACCATTACTCCAAGTTTAGGATCTTGTGTTGGAAGTAATTTTAGTTTAACTGTCACAGTAAATCCAGCACCCATTATCAGCAATCAAACGGCAACAGCGGTTTGTAGTGGTTCAACTTTTACAGTTGCGCCAACGGGTGTGCCAAGTGGAACTACCTATACTTGGGCTACTGCACCTACCATTACCCCTTCTGGCGGATTATTGGGAGGATCAGCCCAATCAGCACAATCTTCTATTTCACAAACATTAACTAGTTCTAATAATTTGCTCAATACGGCGGTATATACAGTAACGCCAACCGCAAATGGTTGTGCGGGTAGTAATTTTACTGTTACAATTACAGTAAATCCCTTATTGAGCTTTACTACTCAATCAGTAAGTATTTGCTCAGGAAATAGTTTTTCTATAAACCCATCTTTAGTAGCTGGTACAACTTATACTTGGGGTAATCCAAGTGTTGCACCTCCAGGAACAGTCGCTGGAACTATAAATGCCCAACTTACTGGAGTGAGTTCAATTTCAGGGACTTTGACTAATACTGGAACCACATCAACAGTTACATATCCTGTTGTTCCAAATGTAGGAGGTTGTGCAGGTACTCAATTTAATGTTGATGTAACAACTGTTAATAGTTCAATTACACTAACTAGTGTAACTACAGCACCAGCAATTTGCAGCAATTCATTATTTAGTTACACACCTACCAGTACAAGTGCAATTACAAACTATACATGGGATAGACCTATTTCTGGAATATCAAACGCTCCAACTTCAGGAACAGGTAACCCCAATGAAATTTTGATAAATAATACCACATCTGTACAACCAGTTGATTATATATATATACTAACTAATGCTAGTGGATGTGTCAGTAAACAAACTGTAACTGTTAATGTTAATCCTAATCCTGTCCTTAGTAGTTCATTGACACCCCCAGCTACTTGCAGTGGCGTGGCATTTGCGTATACTCCTGCTGCAAGTGCATTTTCAGGTCCAACATTTGCTTGGAGTAGGGTAACAGTGCCTGGTATTAGTAATGCTGCAGCTAATAGTACTGGAAATATTAGTGAGACTTTGATAAATACAACTACTTCTCCAGTTACAGTTGGATATACTTATACAATTACAACTCCCTCTACAGGATGTTCTAATTCTCAAACTGTTTCTGTTGTAGTGAATCCTGCACCTGCAGTATTAAATCAAACGGCAACTATTTGTAGTGGAGGTTCATTTAGCATAACGCCTACTGGTGTTCCAGTTGGTACTACTTATTCATGGTCGGCACCAACTAGTTTTCCAATTGGAGTATTATTAGGTACATCAGGATCAGGACAGTCAAGCATATTTGGAACTTTAACCAATACTTCTTTAAATCCTGCCACAGCTACTTATACTGTTATTCCAAGCGTTGGTGGTTGTACTGGGGCTAGTTTTACCGTTACAGTAACTGTTAATCCTATTGCTTCTTTAATTAATACCTCTCTTGCAGCGGTATGTAGTGGAACAGCCTTTGTTTATACACCCACTGGTGTTCCTTCAGGTACCACCTATGCTTGGAATAATCCAACAATTACACCAGCATCTGGATTGAGTGGTGGTTCTGCTCAAGTTGGACAAACAGTAATTACTCAAAATTTAGTGAGCACCAATAATATATTAAATACAGCTGTTTATACAGTAACACCCACAACGGGTGCTTGTCCTGGCGCTCCTTTTCAATTAACAGTACCAGTAAATCCAACTCCTTCACTACCTGCACAAAGTACCACAGTATGTTCTGGTAATACTTTTACGCTATCAGCTACACCTGTGCCTACTGGAACTACCTATACTTGGGCAGCGCCAGTGGTTAGTCCAGCAGGTGCCATTAGTGGTGCAACTGCTCAGACTATAGGTGTATCCAGTATTAGTGCTATACTAACGAATACTACTACAAGTTCTGCACAAACAGTATATACAATCATCCCATCTGCAGGTGGTTGTGCTGGTACATCATTTCCAGTTACCATTACGGTTAACCCTGCAACGGTATTAAACAGTACTACCACACCAACGGCTATTTGTAGCAATACGGTATTTAATTATACGCCAACAAGTACAACGCCAGGAACTACCTTTAATTGGACTAGGGCTGTTGTGGCAGGCATCAGCAATGCGGCGGCATCAGGAACTGGTAATCCAGCAGAGACATTGATTAATACTGGCAGCACGGCGGTATCGGTTGTTTATGCATATACCTTGAGTACAGCAAGTGGTTGTATTAGCAGCACCAATGTAACAGTAGTTGTGAACCCATCTCCAACGTTGAGTAGCACGCTTACTCCAACAGCTATTTGTAGCGGAGCAACATTTAGTTATACACCTACCTCAGCAGTAGTGGGAGCAACCTTTAGTTGGACTAGAGCAGCGGTTACAGGTATCAGCAATGCAGCAGCATCGGGAACCAGTAATCCATCAGAAACTTTGATCAATACCACTCAATCTGCTATTACAGTGGGTTATGTGTATATTATCACCAATCCATTATCTGGATGTAGCAGTAGTCAAACAGTATCTGTTGTTATAAACCCTATCCCAGTCATTGCCAATCAAACATTGACTAATTGTGCTGGAACTAGTTTCACATTCACTCCAACGGGCATACCTACGGGAACAACCTTTACTTGGTCCGTGCCAGTTAGTGCTCCATTAACAGTATTATCAGGCACTAGTGGTACTAATCAATCAGCCATTACACAAACCTTAGCTAATGCTACTTTAAACCCAGCCACGGCAACTTATACCATTACACCAAGTATTGGTGGTACTTGTCCTGGAGCAAGCTTCACATTAACAGTAACGGTAAATCCTGTTCCAGTTGTAGCGGATCAAACATTAGCAGCAGTATGTAGTGGAACAGCCTTTAGTTATATCCCAACAGGTGTTCCAGTAGGAACAACTTATTCTTGGTTAACACCAGTTGTAACGCCTGCATCAGGCTTAACAGGAGGAAGTGCTTTAACCGGTCAATCAAGTATCTCACAAATTTTGAGTAGTACCAATAATATTACTAACACAGCAGTGTATACGGTTACCCCAAGTTCTAATAGTTGTGTGGGAGCCAACTTCTTATTAACGGTACCAGTAAATCCAACACCCATTGTTTCTGGGCAAACGGCTACTATCTGCTCTGGTAATACATTTACGGTAACACCAACGCCTGTACCAACAGGAACTACTTATACATGGTCAGCCCCATTGATTACACCAGCGGGAGCCATTAGTGGTGCTGTTGCACAAACAACAGGAGTAGCAAGCATTGGAGCAACATTAAGCAATACTACTACCACAGTTGCTCAAGCAGTGTATACAGTTACTCCAACAGTAGGAGGTTGTGCAGGAACACCGTTTACAGTAACCGTTACAGTTAACCCTGCAACAATATTAAACAGTACCACCACACCAACTGCTATCTGTAGCAATACGGTGTTTAATTATACAGCAACAAGTACAACCCCAGGCACAACATTTAATTGGACTAGGGTAGTAGTGGCAGGCATCAGCAATTCGGCGGCATCAGGAACTGGTAATCCAGCTGAGACTTTGATCAACACCGGTAGCACGGCTGTGTCTGTAGTCTATGTCTATACTTTAAGTACGGCAAGTGGTTGTATTAGTACCAGCAATGTAACAGTGGTAGTAAATCCATCTCCCACTTTGAGTACAACACTTACTCCAACAGCTATTTGTAGTGGCGCAACATTTAGCTATACACCAGCATCTAATACAACAGGCGTTAATTTTTCTTGGACTAGGGCTGCTGTAATTGGTATTAGTAATTTGGCTACTTCTGGAATTAATAACCCTAATGAAGTTTTAATCAACACCACTCAAACTGCCATCACCGTTGGTTATGTATATACTTTAACCAATCCAACAACAGGTTGTACAAATACAGAAACGGTATCTGTTGTTGTAAATCCAATTCCAATTGTTGCTAATCAAACATTGACTAATTGTGCTGGGACCACTTTCAGCTTTACACCAACTGGGGTTCCGTTAGGAACTACTTATACTTGGGGCATTCTAACAAGTGCACCATTAGGTATTTTAACTGGAACAACGGGAACTGCGCAAACATCTATTTCTGGTACGCTTACCAATGCTTCTATCAATCCTGCTGTAGCAACTTATACTATTATCCCTAGTGTAGGAGGTTGTGTTGGGGCAAGCTTTACATTAATAGTAACTGTGAATCCTATTCCGGTTGTTGCAGATCAAGTACTAGCATCAATTTGTAGTGGAACAGCGTTTACTTATGTGCCATCTGGCGTTCCCGTTGGAACTACTTATGCATGGAATAATCCTGTCATTAGTCCAGCTTTTGGTTTAACTGGTGGGTCAGCACAAACGGCACAAAACATCATTACACAAACCCTTACAAGTTCTAATGACATTGTGAATACAGCTGTGTATACAGTTACACCAACAGCCAATAGTTGCGCTGGAGTTAGCTTCCAATTAACCGTACCTGTTAATCCAGTTCCAGCAATTAGTAATCAAACCATTGCTTCTTGTTCTGGAAATGCATTTTCATTAATTCCAAGTCCGGTACCTGTAGGAACTACATATACATGGGGTATTCCGGTTGTATCGCCTTTTGGAGCTTTAAGTGGTGCTGCAAACCAAGTAACAGCTGTGACTAGTTTTACTGGTACACTCAGTAATACTACAACCACATCGGCGCAAGCTGTTTATACAGTCACTCCAAATGCTGGAGGTTGTGCAGGCACCCCATTCACTGTTACAGTTACTGTTAATCCTGCAACACAATTGAGCAGTAGTTTGATTGTTCCAGCTATCTGTTCTAATACATTATTTAGTTACACACCAACAAGTAATACCGCAGGAACTACCTTCCAATGGTCTAGGGCAGCAGTTGTTGGTATTGTTAACCCAGCAGATATAGGTACCAATAGCCCCAATGAGATTTTAATTAATAATACCAACCTTCCAATTGTTGTTACTTACGTGTATACACTAGTTACAGCAGCAGGTTGTACCAATACACAATCAATTGCTGTTACTGTTAAGCCTATACCAACGCTGACAAGTTTGATTAATCCACCAGCAATTTGTAGTGGTGCGGTATTTAATTATACAGCTGTTTCAAATATGACGGGTACTACCTTTACCTGGACAAGGGCAGCCCAAGCATTTATCAATAATATTGCCGCATCAGGAACCAATGATCCATCTGAGAAATTGATCAACAGTAGCATTAATACAGTAGGCGTAGATTATGTTTACACTTTAACAGCCAATGGTTGTAGCAATCTACAAACAGTTACTGTTCCTGTGAATCCAACACCGGTAGTACCCAATCAGATCACAACTACTTGTAGCAATACAGCATTTAATGTGAGTCCTACCAATGTGCCAGTTGGTACTACCTATACATGGAGCTTACCTACTTATACACCATTAGGTTCTATTACTGGAGGAACCGCACAGAGTATTCCTCAGGCTAATATCAGTGAACTTTTGGTGAATCAAACACTTTTACCTGCTTCAGCTAGATACACAGTGATTCCTACATCCGGAGCTTGTGTTGGAGTTGCATTTAGGGTAGACGTAACCGTATCTGCTAAACCAATCATTGCCAACCAAACAGTAACAGCTTGTAGTGGAACAGCCTTTAGTTTCACAGCAACAGGCGTACCAACTGGGACCACTTATGTTTGGACAAATCCTGTGATCAATCCTGCGGGTAGTCTTACTGGAGGATCCGCACAATCTGTTGCACAATCTACAGTAAGTCAAATTTTGAGTAGTACCAATAATTTAATCAATACGGCTACTTATATTGTTACACCATCTGTTAATGGTTGTGCAGGAACAGCTTTTACACTTACAGTAAATATTAATCCTACACCAGCCATTGCAACTATTACGGATACTATCTGTACAGGAACAGTATTAACAGTCATACCTTCACCAGTGCCGGTAGGAACCCAATATACTTGGGCACTTCCTACCATTAATCCATTTGGATCTGTATTAGGTACAACTGCCCAAGCAATCCCTAGTAACAATATCATACAGACATTGACCAATACAACTAACCTAACGGCCAAGGTTGATTATCTGATTACGCCAGTAGCAGGAACCTGTGTGGGGTCTCCATTTAATTTGACGGTATATGTTGGCGCACCGTTACTAGTGGTTCCTGATCAAGTGGCTGAAATATGCAGTGGCGCAACTTTTAATGCAACCCCATTAGGGCTGCCAGCGAGTACTACTTATACTTGGACACTGCCAACTGCTGCACCAGCTGGTTCATTGTCGGGTATGTTTGGAACAACATTGGCACAAACTACAGTTAGTCAGAAATTGGATAATTTAATATTGACAAATGCTGTGGCAGTATATCAAGTGACTGCCAAGAATATGGGTTGTTTCAGTAATGTATTTAATGCAACCATTACTGTTCTGCCAATTCCTAAATTAACAGTAACAAGTAGTCCAATCATTTGCCGTTATCCAACTGATACCATTGTATTAAGTTTTAATGGAAAAGCTCCTTGGAGTTTTAATTATACAGACGATAATAGTGCTATTAAAACGGTAACCAATATTACAGGCAATCCATATACTTTATTATTGCCCATTACAAATTTGAACACTAGAAGTTTCCGCTTTATGGATATGGGCTTTGCAGGATGCTTAAATACCAAGGATACCGTAGATTTTGTTCAGACCATCAACAATCTTCCAGTAGGAGTGATTCACTCGCTTCATGGCCAATATTTATGTAACAATATTTTGGACACACTCTTTATTACATCGCCTGATTCCTTGAGGTATCAATGGACCTTAAATGGAAACAATATTCCAGGGGCCATATTTGATTCATTGACTACAGGATTAGGAGGCCGATATAATGCTAGTATCATTAATCAATTTGGTTGTGTAGATACCATTGCGCAGCCATATACTTTGATTAAAATGAGTCAACCTGTTTTGAAAATGACATATGATACTTGGTGTATTAATACTGCAGTAAATTTCAGAAACCTAACCGATACCAGTACCACTGGACAGATTAATTGGCTATGGCGATTTGGTGACGGAAACACGGCCACTGGATATAATAGTAGTAATACTTATTTAGTAGGAGGGGTACACCATATTCGTTTACAAGCAGACCAAGTTAATTGTCCAGCTTATACAACTACTTATGATACAACCATTGATGTTCAGATTCCAATTGCTCCTGTGATTCATCCTTCTGTTTCTGCTTATAAATCAGTGCCAACGCCAGTTGTAGGAAGATCCATACCAGGGTACAAATATAGGTGGACACCTTCTTGGGGTATTAATTTGCTTGATAGTGCAAGCGCATTGTTCAATTACACTAATACACAGAACTATGCTATTAATTTAATATCTCCTGGTGGTTGTGTAACACGAGACAGTTTACTAGTTAGGGTATTTGATGATAAGATGGTTGAATTATTAGTACCTAAATCCTTTACACCTAACGGCGATGGTGTTAATGATAAATTGTATAGCTATTTGGCAGGCATCAAAGAATTCCATTATTTCAAAATCTATAATAGGTTCAATCAACTCATGTTTGAAACCAAGAATTATGATGAAGGTTGGAATGGGATGGTTAATGGCGTTGCTCAACCAATGGGTATTTATATCTGGGTGGCTGAAGGAATTGCCAATGATGGTTCATTGGTTCATAAAACAGGACAAACCTTATTGTTAAGATGATTTAATTAAGTATATGCACTTAAATAAAAATATTTGTTTGTTGGTCCTTTTAATGGCAATGCATTGGAGTAATACATTGTATGCACAGGATCCCATTTTTTCACAATTTTTCGCATCGCCATTAACCGTGAACCCTGCATTAGCTGGAAATGGTGATGCCAATTGGCGATTAGTTGGCATTAGAAGAAATCAATGGATCAGTGCTGGAACAGATCCATTAAATACTACATCACTTTCTTTTGATGGAAAGCTCTATAAAAACAAATATGATGAACACAATTATATTGGAGGTGGGTTGTTATTCCTACAAGACAATGGTTTGGCAGGTGCCTATAAAAGTACCTCTTTCAATTTTGCATTGAGTTCTCATATCAGTTTGGATGCAGATGATGTACAAGGTCTTTCTGCTGGAATAGGTGGTACTTATTCCAATACCATCATCGATTTTTCACAACTCAGTTTTGCTTCCCAATTATCTTCTTCTGGATTTAATAGAACGCTTCCTACCAATGAAGCCTATATGTCTAGTATCAAACCCTATTATTCAGCTTTTGCGGGTATCACTTATACCCTTAGAACAGAAACCACCAATTTTGATATTGGTATAGCTGGGTATCGATTTTTTAGAACGGCAAAATCAGCCCTGCAGGATGCCAATCAGTTTGATCCACCCAGATATAATGTGCACGCAGATTTTCAAACTTACTTAAATGACCGATTGGTGTTTAATGCCAATTCTATGTTTGTATTTGAAAACAATATTAATTCCTATTCTGTTGGGGTGAATTTTGGCAATATATTGGGTGATTATAGTGGAGAAGGAAGCCCAACAATTCTTAATACAGGTTTATGGTATAGGCAGAACGAGGCGGTTATCCCTTATATTGGATTAGGTGTGGGGAATGTACTAGGAGGGTTAAGCTATGACGTGAATATTTCCAATTCAAAAAGCACTATTGGTCCGCTTCAAACCTTTGAGTTTTCATTGATATTAAGGTCTGGTACTAGGTCAAGATCAACCATCCCTTGCCCTTGGCGATAACCTATCCGGGAATAATAACCTAGTTTTGGGCCTTATTGAAGCAATATGCAATTTGACCAACTGAATTTGAGTTCCCCTTTATTGAAAGCCTTGGACAATCTTGGCTATACTACCCCTACTACTATTCAAGAACGGGTTTTTGCCGTTGCTATGTCTGGAAAAGACGTATGTGGCATTGCACAAACAGGAACAGGTAAAACCTTTGCATATCTCTTGCCCTTATTGCGTTTGTGGAAATTTAACAAGGAGAAAGATCCTCAAATATTGATTCTAGTTCCAACAAGGGAGTTAGTTACTCAGGTGGTAGAAAACGTAAAAATGCTTACTCAATTCATGGGTGTTACCGTGGTTGGGGTGTATGGGGGGGTGAATATAAAAACTCAGGTATTGGCATTAGAAGGCGGGGCCGATGTAATAGTTGCTACTCCAGGAAGGCTATTTGACCTAGCTATGGCTGGTGCATTTAAACTAAGAACCATCAAGAAACTGGTTGTAGATGAAATGGACGAAATGCTCAACCTAGGATTTAGAACCCAATTAAAAAATATTATTGATTTATTACCGGCTAAAAGACAAAACTTACTATTCTCTGCAACAATTACAGAAGACGTAGAAGCTTTAATGGAAACCTATTTTAATGAGCCAGTGAAAGTAGAAGCGGCTCCAACTGGAACGCCATTAGAGAATATTCAACAAGCAGCCTTTTTGGTACCCAATTTTAATACCAAAGTTAACCTATTAGAATTATTGCTAGCAGAAGATGAGTCCATGAATAAAGTGCTCATTTTTACAGCTACCAAAAAATTAGCAGACCAGTTATTTGAAAGATTAGAGCCCCATTTTCCTGGAACTGCAGGAGTAATTCACTCTAATAAAGAGCAGAATCACCGTTTTAATACAGTTAAACAGTTTAAAGAAGGAACTTATAGATTTATTATAGCTACAGACATTGTGGCCAGAGGTATTGATATTGCAGAAGTAACCCATGTGGTCAATTTTGATATGCCAGAAGTTCCCGAGCACTATATCCACAGAATTGGAAGAACGGGTAGGGCAGACAAAAACGGAGAGTCAATTAGTTTTATTACAGAAAAAGACCTGACATCGCAAACTGCTATTGAGGCATTGATGCAATACAAGATTCCCATGAGGAACTTGCCAGATAATGTAGAGATTTCTACAGAGTTAACTGAGGACGAATTGCCCAAAGCTAATGTGCGGGTATTTATACCCAAACTTCCTAAAAAGGATGAGAATGCTGGTCCAGCTTTTCATGAAAAATCTGCTAAGAATTTAAGAACTAACCAGAAAGTTAGGTACAAAGACAAGATGCAAGCAAAATATGGTAAGCCCAAAAAACGTGCCCCCAAAAAATAAGTTATTGAATTAAGTCTTTGGTCTTTGCTATAAGATCTGCTAGTCCTTTGCTGTCCATTTTTTCACTAATATTTTTTCTATGTGTTTTAATGGTCAACTCACTCAGGTATAATTCTTGGGCTATGTCTTTAGTGGTTTTTCCAGCAACAATTAGGCGTACAATTTCAATCTCTCTTTTGGTGAGTTTTACTTTTTGAGTACTTACTTCTGGTTTAGTATCATAAACTACAATGTTGGGGTCAATATAGTTCTGGTTATTCATTAAGTGCCTAAAAGCGTCTTCTAGAATTTGTTTTCCTGAAATTTTTAGAACATAAGCGTCTCCCAAAAATTGTTTAATATCAAGTCCAATATCCATGGGTTGGTACATGGTCAAAACCATGATTTTCATGTTGGGGTATTCTTTTTTTAGTCTTGGAATCAAGCTCATTCCATTATAGGGGGGCATATTAATATCTAATAATAGAATATCAATATTTTGTTTTGTTAAGAGGTCAAACATTTCATTGACAGAACTAGTGATAAATGAAATGTTTAATGCTGCTTTTTCAGCTAGCATATTTCCAATTCCTTCCGCAAAAAGTAGATGGTCATCTACCAAGCCAATATTTGTTTTATTCATGATTGTTCCAGTTGAATTCTATAGAAATACTAAATCCTTCTCCTACAGTACTGTTAATCTGAAATCTACCATTTAGTAATTCAGCCAACTTTTCAATACTTTTTAAACCAACGCCTGAAGCAGGTTCTGTTTGATTTGAACCAACCCCATCGTCTTCTAAATAAATAGATACTAATTGCTCCTCAACCATTATTTGAAAGAATGCATTTTTTGCTTGGCTATGTTTGATTAAGTTCTGTAATAATTCTTGGGTAATTCTATAGATTAAGATCCCATATTGGGTATTGAGATGGGTTTTATTTCCAACCCATTCAAATTGCAATTCTATTTGACCGGTAATTTTGATTCTTTCTACTGTCTCTTCAATAGCTTGGAATAGTCCTTTTTCCTCTAAAAGAATGGGAGAGAGTCTATGACTCATAATGCGTACATCATTGCCTAATTGGGTTATATGATTGGCTAGTTGTGATCTTCCGGATTCAGTTAGTGTCATATGGTCAGCTTCTAATCTAAGAAGTCCCAAATTAGCACCAATGGTATCGTGTAAAAGTGAAGAAAAACGTTGCATTTCCTTTTCTTGAAATGCTACGGTGCCAGAGAAAAGTTGCTCTTGTTGGTCTCTGTTTTTCTTTGCCAGTCTTTCTGTTTTGGTTTGAAAGTATTTGTATCTATAAGTCAATGCAATAGTCATCACTATCAATTCCCAAAATAAAGCCCAGTAGTTTGACTTTGAATTGAAAAAATTATCTGGAATCAATTCGTTTTGGTGCAAACTATAAGTGACAATAAATGCAGTTGTTCCTAAATAAGAAATGAGTGCAAAAAGGCTATACCTGATTTTTCTGTAAAAGCAATAAGCAGACTCAAGGAGTAAGATCAATAATAAAAAGGGACCTAGAATTTTATTTACTTGCAGCCAAAGGCCCTGGATGGCAAAATCACCACTTGATGTTGATATTACAGCAATCACAAATAGTGGTATATAACAAAGCAAAATGAGCTTGTTTAAATCCAAAAGTTTGGGAAGTATATTTTTCAAATCCATTAAGGCATTAAAAAATAAAATCAAGGGCACAATTCCAAATGCAAGGGAAAATGGCCTCACTAAATCGTTTAGTGTTGGAATGGTAGGGTAGAGCAATTGGTAGGTTAATCCACTGTCAGCCAAAAGATATACTATCATACTTGCCTCAAATGTAGCGTACCATAAAAAAAGTTTTAATTTAAGAAGGGTAGCTAAAAACAAGTTGAGTAAAAAGATGAATATAAAGATTCCAAATACCGTACCCCAAATCAGATTTTGTATTTGAATAGTATTTGCATAGGACTCCTTTGTTTGAAAAGAAATGGGCATGCTTAGATTGGTGAATCTTTTGTCTGCAAGTATTATCAAGTCTGCTCCTTCATAATCAGCCCCTTTAATGGGGAAGACAAAATTGGTAACTGGTACAGTTCTTGAAGAAAATGGTAAATTGTCTCCAGTTATATTAAATTTTTTTAGGGTGCTGCCATTTTTGATAATCCAACAACGTAGAAAATTGACATGTGGATTGTCAATACTTACATATTCAAAATTGCCATGTAACAATATTGGATTAATAGGTATTTTTAAAACCAATGTTTGTGATAGTCTATTCAATTTTAGGGGAGCATTTTTTACTAAAATCCATTTGTTAACATCCAATGAATCAATGGTTGCCTCAGTGATATCAATAGAGGAAACCATGGTATAACTCAACTGAGAAATGGAACTTTTTATATCTATGCCATTATATTGTACCTGCAATTGAGCATTGCAAAAAAAGGTTTTCCCTAGCACGAACAATAAAATCAGTATTCTTTTAGGCACCATTAAAAATAGCCATTTCTTCTATGGCTATTAGGGCTATTCAATAAATACTCCTTTGTAGGTAGTATATACAAATTTTATAATAATTTGATTTTCTGACAAATCTTTGATTACAATTGGTAAATTGACTGTATTTTGAATACAAAGCATTCATATTTAAATATTTAGCGTATGAAATCACTTGTTGCTTTTCTAAGAGCTACCATTAGTGGAGGCATTCTTTTTTATTGCCAGTAGTATTGGTCATTATGATGCTTGGACATGCACATCAGATTATGGTTAAAATTTCAGGTCCTTTGGCTACCCTGCTTCCAGATAGATTATTTGGCTTAGATGGGAGTATGATCTTGGCAGTTATTCTTTTAATACTTATTTGCTTTTTTGCAGGGCTATTAATCAAGTCAAAAAAAGTGAAACAACAAATGAGTGGATTAGAAGATACTTTATTTGTTTACATACCGGGATATTTACTTCTAAAATCAATTGCGGCAGACACTGTTGGTGAAAAAGAAGCATCTGCACTCAAGCCGGTAATGGTTAAGGATGGAGATGCTTGGAAAATTGGTTTTTTAGTAGAGGAAAAAGCGGGTCTTTGTACCGTTTTTGTAGCTGATGCGCCAAGACATGATGCAGGGGAGGTTTTGATTTTCCCATCGGGATTGGTAAAGCAGATCAATGTACCCAATAATAAAGTGATTCAAAGTCTTAAGAACTATGGAAAGGGTGCCATTGATTGGGTTGAAAATTAAATCTGCAAAATAATTAAGTACAGGGAGTAAATGCAAAAAGCCACTCAAATGAGTGGCTTTTGCGGACCGGACGGGACTCGAACCTAGCCGCTAAAAGCCTTATTTTGTGCGTTTTTTCGTGGTAAATAAATCGATGGT
>NCHJ01000048.1 GCA_002256765.1 Bacteroidetes bacterium 24-39-8 | reverse complement strand
TTGACTTTTGACTTTTGACTTTTGACTTTTTATTTTATTTGCCAAACAATTCATGAAGCACAATGTAAACACCCGCAAATAAAATAAACCATCCAAACCCTTTTTTGAGTTTTTCTCCTGGAATTTTTAAACCCAATATATTGCCCACAAAAGTTCCCCCAACTGCAATGGCAGTAAGGGTTAACAATAATTGCCAGTCCATATTATATTGTGAGAGGTCAGAAGCAAATCCAAATAAAGCGTTTAAAGCAATAATGAGTAGGGAAGTGCCAATTGCTTTTTTCATACTCAAATGAAAGGAGAAAATCAAGACAGGGATAATGAGGAAGCCTCCACCTGCACCCAGTAAACCAGTAAGAATTCCAATTTCAACTCCCCGTATCAGTGCCTTGCCATAATGCATGTCTTGCACATGATGGCTGCGTTTGGGTGTTGGCTTATAGATCATGTTGAAGGAGGCCAGAATCATGACAATGGCTAGCAATATCATGGTTAGGAATGACCTAGTCACCATAAAACTACCTAGGTTGAATAAGTGCTCAGGTATAATGGGGATGAGTAGCTTTCTAATCAACACTACAGTAACAATAGAAGTAATACCAAAATACAGAACAGCCTTCATGTCTATATTCCCCTTTCTAAAACTATTATAAGAACCGGCTAGGCTACTTATCCCTACAATGAATAAGGAATAACCAGTTGCAATAGTGGGTGGTATGTGAAATAGGTAGACTAATACAGGGATTGTAAGTATGGATCCACCACCGCCAATCAGTCCTAACGTGATGCCTATGATAAATGCAGCAAAAAAGCCAGCTATTTCCATGAGCGTTTCTAATGGCTGCAAAGTTGCAGTATTTTAATGGCATCCTATGTGATTTCTGTTACATTTAATGCTGAGATAAGATTCTTTTTTTAATGACAAATATCATTCCCCTTCTTGTCAAATCTTTTCAACTTTATCAAAAGAACCCATATGATTATCAATAACAAATCAATTAGAGAACTTCATTTTGACCACGAACTGTGGTTGATTGAAATGGCTTTTTGGAAACAGGAAATTGAAGTGCTTGACAAGTATCTTGCGGCAGTGAATGCCAGTTATTCAGATACGGTGGTTAGGGCAGAAGTAGAACATTTTCAAAACCAGTTCATCATCCAGTTGAATTTTATCAACTCGCTTAAAAATGACGTGAAAGCACAGGAGTCCCTGATTTCTTTGCTAGAACAAGACATTAGCAATAAAAAATTGCAGCAGAAAAAAGCGGATGACGAATACGATATTCGGGATAGAATGTTGACCAATCAAAAACTTTATGTAGAACTAAAGTTGTCCTTTAAACAATGGTTGTCTAATAAACTCTAGGACAACCATCCGGAAAGCTTTCAGAAATTATTGGGCGGACTGTTCAACCAGTTCGTCCATTTGTATGCCGTAATGGCTTTCATCATAGATACATTCGCCGTTCTTAATCAATAAGACTTGGGGAGATTCATGATGTACCTGAAATTTCTCTGCTATTTGATTAGAGATACTGCGGTATTGTTTTAGGTCTAGCAAATAAAAGTCAATACTTGCTGGAAATTCAGACCTATCCATACGGCTCAATGCCATGCCGCTAATACTACAGGTAGTGCTATGTTTGAAAATAACCTGTGGTTTGTTAAAAGACTGTTCAGCAATACTATCTAATTGCGCTTCGCTGGTAAGTGGAATCCAATTCATAGTCTTGTAAATACTTTTGAGTAAGCCGGCTTATCTTCCTTTGAAAAAATTCTTATTAGTAGTAGGGCAGCCATTGCTATTTCTGCTAGAAACACATGAACTTCCAATTACCGCAATTAGGGTAACAAGAACAATCAGGTAGCTGAATTTTTTCATACAAAGGTGTTGATGGGGTAATTGACTTATTTTTATTCCTTAATACTAACGGTAAAGATAGCTTTTCATTGTGATTTGCTGCCTTAACGGCCTTCTATTATTGTTAAAGTTAGATTTTCACCTTTAAAATGCAAGTATGCGGGTACATTTTATATCTATTGGGGGCAGTGTAATGCACCAATTGGCCATAGCCCTTAAGAGAAAAGGATATCAGGTAACTGGTACAGATGACGAGATTTTTGAACCTTCTAGGTCCAATTTGGAAGCAGAAGGTATTTTACCCACCCAAATGGGCTGGCAACCTAACTTAATCACAGCAGACTTGGATGCCATTATCTTGGGCATGCACGCCAGACAGGACAATCCAGAATTGCAAAAAGCCATGGCCCTAGGTTTAAAAATCTATTCTTTTCCAGAATATATCTACCACGAGAGCCAGCAGAAAAAGCGCATTGTGGTTGGCGGTAGCCATGGAAAGACCACTACCACCAGTATGATTATGCACGTACTCAGAACCCTGAACCAGAAATTTGACTACTTAGTTGGTGCAAGGCTAGCAGGTTTTGACCAATCGGTAGACATAACAGATGCTCCGGTAATTGTTTGCGAGGGTGATGAATATCCGGCAAGTGCCATAGAGCGCAAACCTAAATTCCATTTTTTATTTCCGCACGTGGCTATTCTTACTGGCATTGCCTGGGATCATATTAATGTGTTCCCAACCTTTGAATTTTACTTAGAACAGTTTGTCATTTTTATAGGTAAAATTGAACCCGGTGGCCTGCTCATCTACAATGAGTCTGATCCTGTTTTGAATCAATTGGTCAAAGAAAACCATCGCGCAGACCTGCGCTACCAACCTTACGGTGTTCCCACCCATAGCATTGATAACGGTGCTACAACGGTGACAATTGAAGGACATTCTACTGGCTTAAAAGTATTTGGCAATCATAACCTCATGAATTTGTATGCGGCTTATTATGCCTGTGCAGAAATTGGCGTAAGCGCTGCAGATTTTGTGCGTGCCATTGCCAATTTTACTGGGGCTTCAAAGCGTTTAGAACTCTTGGGCTCTAATGAAAACCTAAATGTCTATAGGGATTTTGCACACGCACCCAGCAAGGTAAAAGCCACTATTGACGCAGTAAAGCAACAATACCCCAATCGGGAACTGATTGCCATTTTAGAACTGCATACGTTTAGTAGTTTGAATGAAGCGTTTATGAGTGAATACAACGGTGCTTTGGCCAAGGCCGATACCGCCATTGTGTTTTATTCCAAACACGCACTGGAGTTAAAGCGTATGCCTGATCTGCCTGCAGAAAAAGTAAGGGAAGGATTTAATCATCCAGGACTCTTGGTGATGAACCACAAAGAAGACTTGCAAAACTGGTTAGAAAAAAAATCTTTTTACAACGCTAATTTGGTTTTGATGAGCAGTGGCAACTATGATGGCTTAGATATGCTTAGTTTTGCGGCTAGGATTACCGGAAATTCCAATTCCTGATAAAAGAACAAATATGAAATTACAATTAACCCGTCCCATTGCCTTTATTGACCTGGAAACCACCGGTATCAACATTACTAACGATAGGATTGTAGAATTGGCCATTGTGAAGATCTCGCCCGATGGTAGCAAACAAGTAAAGCGCAAATTGTTGAACCCACTGATGCCCATACCCAAACAGGCTAGTGATATTCACGGTATTACGGATGAAATGGTTAAAGACGCTCCTAGTTTTAAACAAGTAGCTAATGAAATCAAGCAATTTATTGAGGGTTGTGATTTAGGCGGCTATAACAGTAATCGCTTTGATATTCCCATGCTCTTGGAAGAATTTTTACGTGCAGGAATTGAATTCACCGTTGATGGTAAGAAATTAGTAGACGTTCAGAAGATTTTTCACATGATGGAACAACGCACACTGAGTGCTGCGTATAAATTTTATTGTAACAAGACCTTAGAAGGAGCGCATGGAGCTGAAGCCGATGCCACAGCTACTTGGGAGGTATTGGAATCTCAATTGGAGCGCTACCCTCAAATTGGGGACTCCGTTGAAAATATTGTCAAGTTTACTGGAGAAGACGATATTGTTGATTTTGCCCGCCGTTTTGTAAAAGACAATGGGGTAGAAGTCTTCAACTTTGGCAAACACAAGGGTAAGCCCGTTACGCAAGTGCTCAAAGAAGAGCCTCAATACTATGATTGGATGATGAAGGGAGATTTTCCTATGAACACCAAGCAAAAGCTTACCGAGATTCTCAATAGGACTTTGTTAAAAAAGGGATAATTCAAGCATTCTACACTTCATTTCACCGATTTGAGAAGATTAATCTGCTCATATGGCGCAGATTTGTAATTTAGCGTCAATTCTATCATTGGATTTGGAAAAAATAGTCATCATACCAACATATAATGAAAAGGAGAATATCTCTCTGATCATTCACACCGTATTTGGCCTTAAACAAGGCTATCATATTCTGGTGGTGGATGATGGCTCGCCCGATGGTACTGCTCAGATTGTCAAAAACCTAATGACCCAATACCCTGATCAACTATTTATTGCAGAAAGAACGGGTAAGTTAGGGTTGGGTACTGCCTATATTCATGGATTTAAATGGTGTTTGGAAAAAGGTTATGCATTCATTTTTGAAATGGACGCAGATTTTTCCCATAGTCCTCATGATTTAGAAAGGCTCTATGATGCATGTAAAACAGGCGGGGCCGATTTGTCAATTGGAAGCAGGTATGTACCTGGTGGTAAAACAGAGAACTGGCCCATTGATAGAAAGATCTATTCTAAAGGAGGTGCTTTTTATACCAAGATGCTTACTTGGATGCCCGTGAATGATCCAACGGCTGGATTTGTTTGCTATAAAAGAGAAGTCCTAGACGCCATGAACTTAGACCAAATTAGTTTTGTGGGATATGCTTTTCAAATTGAAATGAAATTTGCGGCTTGGAAGCTGGGTTTCAAAATCAAAGAAGTGCCCATCACTTTTATTGACCGAAAAATTGGTCAAAGCAAAATGAGCAAAGGCATAATTAAAGAAGGAGTATTAGGCGTTCTTAAAATTCAATGGCAAAGCCTTTTTAAAGACTACCACAAACGATTAAAAAACAATAATTAGTTCCTTAGTCTTCATAAGTACTGATTAGATTACTCCAATTTTTCTTGCGGATACTGTCCATGACCATCCAATAAGCAATAATAGATAACACTGCCAGAATAATTACTACAGGCATAAAACTATAAATCAAATAGTGCAATCCTGCAACAGTTGCTGGAATCAAGAAGGTGAACAAGCCTCTGATAAAATTAATTTTCACTTGATCTTGCGCGTGGGAGAAAGGAAGTTCTCTAACACTGATATAACCTACCATGGCGGTGATAAAGAGCTGGTTGGCACAACCCAATACCAGATTGGGTATAATGGCAGGGCCCATAAATACAATGGACAATATGGTAATGGCGCTGATTAGAGGTAAATAGAATTTTACAATCATGGCCCTGATAGCTCCGCTGAGGAGCATACCTGGTTCTTTGATGGGAGTAGTAAAATAAATCCAAGCTGCTTTAAATTTATCTGAGTATTGAATCTGACCAGTAGCCATGATTAACATAAAGGAACTAAAATAGATAAGCGATATAAAAAGGATTTTGCTAGAATTACTTCCATAGCTCAAATCAGCTACTGTAATTTTTTTATTGGTAAAAAAGATCATGACTAAGTAAACCACCAAGTAGCCCATTGAAGGGTATACTTTCATTTTAAATTCTCGGCTTCTAGAAGTGATTTTATAAGTGAGTAAGAATGCCATTCTTTCTGCACCCTTGCGGCTAAACCATTTTGAAACTAGAGACAAATAAGAAGAGGTGGTAGAGCTTATAATTTTACCATTCTTTGGTAAAGGTGCAACACCACCTTCTGAGCCACTGATCATAGAAAGTTTGCGATTAAAATTAGGCGCAAAGTATTTGATCACTACCCAGATACTAGCAATGGGCACAACTATACTCAGTAGCATAAAAATCATAGCGCTTATTCCAAAATCAGCATTGTTCAATAAATTCCATGCCTTGGCAAACCAATAAGGGGGTGCCAACCAAATAAATATGCTATCGCCCGCGCGATAATTTTCTATCGCGGCTTTGTTAACCAATCTAGGTACCAATTGATAAGAAGCATAGAATAAAATGGCAATAAAGATTTGAAAATAACTAATGATGGTTTTAAATTTTTCAGGTGTGGTTACTTTCAAAATAAAGATGTAGAGTGCATTGATTAAAAAGATAGTAAATAGGGTTGCTAAGAATACTAACAATGCAAAAGAACTCACTCCCCCAATACCCCTATAATATGCCAATAAAATCATGGCTGGCAAAGTCATAGGTAAAATGAGCTTGCTAGTATGGACGACAATATGTAAAAGCCTAGACAGTAAGAAGGTTTTGTCTGAAACGGGTTTGGGCAAAATGATCATATTATCCCTCACATCAATTAAGACCGATGTGAAGTCTGCAATCAAGGTAGATGCTAGCATGAAAATATAAATGCTAAAATAGATGGTACCCTTGGTTACATCATCATTGCCTACAAAAAAACTGAATAGAAAAAAAGTACCCATAAACAGGCTTAACAACATAGTGCCTAGTGTTGCCAGCTTTATAGGGTTTTTATTTTTTTTAGCCCTCGTTTGTTGAAAACTGCCAGCTCTTCTATCATCCATGGCCAACTTAATTTTCAAGATAGATTTTAATTGGGCTATGTCTACTCCCATGCGTTCATAGATGCTAGATGGGAGCAACACAATATTTAAGAAAAAGCGATTAACAATATTCATGGCTTAGTTTTCAAAAGCACGCATGAGTTGATCAGCGGCATCGTTTAAAGATCCTTTGGCGGTCATATGGGCAAAGATTTTTTCCAAACTTTGGTTGCCTTGTTGGTTTTGTAATTCTTCAAAACTACCATCGGCAATGACCATTCCTTCATTGATCAGAACAATGCGGTCACTCACTTTTTCTACCACATCCATCATATGACTACAGTAGAAAATGGTTTTACCATCCTTGGCTAGCTTACTAATCAGGTCTTTTACTATGATCACAGAATTGGCGTCTAAACCACTCAAGGGTTCATCTAAAATGATGATATCCGGATTGTGCAATAGACCAGAAATGATCAATACTTTTTGACGCATCCCCTTACTAAAAGTGTCCATGCGTTGGTGCATATTGGTCTCAAGCCCAAATGCGGCCAACATTTTTTGCATTCTTTCGTCTGCCACTTCTTTTGGCATACCATATAGCTCAGCCATAAAACCTAAAAATTCTGCTGGGGTTAATACATCATAGAGTTCTGCTAATTCAGGTACATAACCCACTTTTCTTTTTACAGCCAAAGGGTCGGTTTTTAGATCAATCCCATCCACAATTACGGTTCCATCATAATCTGAAATTAAGCCACAAAGAATTTTTACCGTAGTGCTTTTGCCCGCTCCATTAGGTCCAATATAACCAATGACTTGTCCTGGAAAAATGTCTAGATGAATGCCTTTTAAAACCTGTTTATCGCCATAATGCTTAACTAGGTTTTTCAATTGTATAATGGGTTCCATGGATTGTTTTTAGCGTTAGTAGCTGTTTTTGAATTTCATTACAATTTCATATTAAACTTAATCTGTTCAATGGTTAGGAACAAAAAAGATTTCAGTTTGGTGATTAACCCTATTTTTGAAACAGCCTAAATGGGCTATTTCATGAAGCAGGCTTTGATTAAATTACATATTGCAGTCTTTCTAGCTGGATTTACCGGAGTATTGGGGGTATTAATTACCCTAAATGAGGCCTTATTGGTTTGGTATAGAATTGGCATTACCGTAGTCAGTTTATTCGCCCTCTTGGTTTGGAAAAAAGAACTTCAGCAAGTACCCCTTAAAAAAGCCCTACAATTATTATTTATTGGTGCATTAATAGCCATACACTGGGTTTGTTTTTATGGAAGTATCAAATATGCCAATGTTTCTATTGGTCTGGTTTGCTTTGCATCTACTGGTTTGTTCACTGCTTTGTTAGAGCCTTTGTTCACCAAAAAGGCATTTAGTTGGATAGAAGTGGGTTTGGGATTGTTAAGTCTGGCAGGTATCTATTTGATTTTTCATTTTGATGCGCGGTATAGATTGGGGATTGGAATTGGATTGGCATCGGCCATTTTTGCAGCTATTTTTTCTGTTTTAAACAAACGCAATGTAGCTACCGTTGCACCAAAGACTATGATGCTCTATGAGCTTTCTGGCGGGCTATTAATCTTGACACTCTTAATGCCTTGGTATTTACAACAGTTTCCTACCCAACATTTGTTGCCCTCTTTACAAGAATGGGGATGGCTCTTGGTCCTGAGTTGGTTTTGCACGGTTTGGGCCATGGACCTAATGTTGCAAGCCTTACAAAAAGTATCGGCATTTACTCAAAACCTGAGTTTAAATCTGGAGCCCGTTTATGGAATCCTTTTGGCTTTTGTATTATTCCACGAACAAAAAGACTTACAATCTAGTTTCTATGCAGGATTTGCATTGATTACTTTTTCAGTGGTATTGCAAATGTTGCGGGTTTTGAAATTGAAAAAACATTAATCTTCTTTCAATAATTGTGCTTTCTTTTCAGCCGGGATTTTTAATGCGGGATTAAAGTCTGGAAATAGTTCCTTGATCTTTTTGTCATTCAAATTAGAAACATCAATAAAATACCAATCCTTGCCCTCGTTTTTACTGATGGCCAATAACCAAGATTCCTGTTTTAATTTTCCTGGAGGGGTTTCAAAAATAATGGATTGACTAACCAAGCAATGTTTTTCTGCCCCTGCCGTATAGAGGCTATCTGGCTGGCCCAATTGTATTTCTTTTAAGTCAATACCCATAGCAAATAAGCGCTTGCTTTTTTCTTTTAGGGTCTGAGTCATTTTCTCTACACCTCCCATTTGTTCTTGCAAAAGAGGGTATGCTTTTTTGGCAAGTGTACTATAGTCGTTTTTCTCAGTTGCGCGAGTGATAACCCTAGCTTGTTGCAGAATTTGATCCCGATAAGGATTCTGAGAATAGCTTAAATGGAATAGCCCCATTGTCAATAGCAGACAAAGTATGATTGATTTCATGTAATAGCGTTTAAAGATCTTGCTAGTGGGGCTACCAGCACTAATCTAGTTTGTAAGCTACCAATTTGTTACCATAAAATGTGGGAACATATAGAATCCTGTTTTTGGCATCATAACCAATGTCTGCGGTATTCTTTTTTTCCTTTCTACTATCTAGTAAAATTTCCTTTGTTTTAAAAGCATGTATATAGTAAATTACACCTTCCCAAGCACTCACTAGGTATTCATCAGTTTTTACCTTTTCAATGCCATCTGTACTTGGGTCCATGCCTTCCATGAGTTGTAGCAACTGGCCATTTAAATTGAGCGCTAATAAACTGCCATTGTCCAAGATCAACAGGTCTTTATCATTGATCAATAAACCATTGGGTCTTTTCAAATTGCGCATGGTAACACTAACCCTTTCTTGATCATATTGGTAAATATTCAAACTGCGAGTATCACTTATAAATACGATTCCCTTCTTGTCAATGGTAATATCATTTAGAAAAACGGAACCTTCTACAGGTATTTTCTGCAAGATGATAGCCTTATTAATATCTATGACAACTAGTTCAGTGAGGTCAGCTACAAAGAGTTTATTTTTGTAAATGCCCATACCCTTGGGGGCATTGAGCCCCTTGATCCATTCTAGGTTAATGGCCTTGCCATCTAAAGACAGGATACTAATAAAACCCTTACCATCTTTCTCAGCAGGAGCACCGTCTATATTGGATACAAATAATCGTTTGTTCTTACTATCTACCAACACAGATTCTGGAGTTCTCAGAATGGTATCTGTTTCCCATAATTTGGTAAGCTGATGTGTTTGCGCATTGGACTGGTGGCTCAATAATAGCAGACAAATAAGTAGGGTGTTTAGTAGTACTTTCATAATTGCAATTTAACCAAGAAACACTACAGTGTCAATCATTAAAATTCAATAATAAACCCAATAGTTGGCGTAACATTGGCGTCTTCACTAATTAAATAATAGGGAATGGCATTGGATCCGTTTTGTTGAATGGGTTGTCCATTGGTTGTTACAAAACCAGAGTTGTCTGCTGTGCGTTGGAAAGTGTAAATAGGGGCTGCAGGACTCTTGGCCAAATACCAATTGGTAATGTCTAGGTATAGATCAATAGTGGTTTTTTTGAAATTCCATTTCTTGTCTATTCTAATATCGCTGGCATTGAAATTGCGCAAACGTTGCGTATTGATTCTGCCATAATCCAAGATACCAGTACCTAATGTTAAATAATTGGTACGGCTGGCTAGCTCATCATAAGGAGTATTAGGAACTCCTCCTTGATAACGGAATTTCAAACCCAATTCCCAGTTATGGTTAAACTTATATCCCCAAGTAAAACTGAGTAAATGTCTGTTGTCCCAAGAACTTGCTGTATAAGCCTGATTGGCATTGGTATATTCACTTCTAAAAAAGGTATAACTCAAGATTCCAAAAAAGCGTTTTGTGAGTTTTTGCTGTGCAAAAAATTCAAATCCATAAGCCCTTCCTTTGCCATTAAAGCTAACTGGCTCATTTCCAAGAATGGCAAAATCACCACCTAAATTTGACAAGCTAATCCCGTTTTTCACAGACACTGGTACATTGCTATACTGTTTGTAGAATCCCTCAAAAGTAAATCGGGTAGACTCGCTTTTCAAATGCTCAATCCCAATCACATAATGATTACTCATTTGGTATTTGGCGTCTTTATTGACAAATTGGTTATTGGTTTGGAATCCTAAAATGGTATAAGGTGGAATCTTGGAATAGCGGCCAATACTAGCATTTAGGTTCCACTTGTCTGCCAATACATAAGAGAAACTGATTCTTGGACTAAGTGTTGCAATGGGGTTCCAGCCGTCTGTGGTAAAGCTATTGACATCGCTACGCAAACCAGCGCTAATGGCTAGTCTATTGTCAAAAAAGCGTTTACCAACTTGGGCAAAGAGGCCCAGCTTACTGAAATTGTTAGACGTATTATAATTAAAAGTTTCTGCAGGTTTGATGACCGTGCCAGCATTATCTGTTACAGCTGCTCTAACAATTTGAAAAGTACTGTTTTCATAATGCACCAATTGGGCCATGGCGCCATAAGTAAATTTCCATTGGCCCAGATTTTTATTGACGTCAAAACGAATTTTGTTCTCTGTTTCTTTGCTGTCTACATTCAAGGTTTGAGTTCCTTTTACGGGTCCCAAATTGTTCTCGTATTTCTGGTTGTTATTGCTAAAGTCATTGCGGCTAATGGCCAAATTCCAATAACCATTATTGATCAAATGTTTGAGGCTTAGACCAATGGTATAATTCCATTGCTCAATACTTGGGTTGCTATTGAGTGCATATAGCTTTTCAGGAGTTGCCTTTTTGGGTGCAGCAAAACTAAACTCATCAATGGCTCCAACACCCAAAAATGTGAGTGTTGTTTTGGGGTTGATCTGGTGCGTAATTTTGTATTGAAAATCCCAATAATTGGGGCGAATAGGTAGGTCAATGGCTTGGAATAAAAACTGCAAATAAGACCTTCTGGCAGAGGCTAAGAATGTGGTCTTACCAGACTTAGAAAGTGGACCATCAAATGTTGCAGCCAGTTCCGTTCCACTTAACCTGATATTGCCTTGTAAATGATTGGTGTTACCTCTTTTTTGCTTGAACTCAAACACAGAAGAAAGTGCATTGTCAAATTTGGCGTCAAAAGAAGAGCTACTCAATTTTACGTCTTCAATAAAACTCACGTTTAAAATACCTGCTGGTCCACCCGCACTTCCTTGGGTAGCAAAGTGGTTGATTACGGGTACTTCAATACCATCAAGATAATATACGTTTTCATTGGGGGCACCACCACGAATCACAATATCGTTTCTAAAACCAGCGGTACTAGCCGTTCCGCCCACACCTGGTAAACTCTGAATCACTCTTGAAATGTCAAAATTACCTCCTGGATTCTGCTTAATTTCTTCAGTAGTCAATCTTTGGACACTCAAAGGTGTTTCCAATGTTGCTGCTTTGGCCGTTTTTCTGCCTCCACTGGTTACAGTAACAGCTTTGAGTTCATTGACTAGTGGTTCCATTTCTACCACCAAGTTATTCTCATTTCCAGAAGTAATAACTAGGTTGAAAAGTTGCAAAGCAGTATAGCCAAGGGCCGACACTTTAATATTCACCGAACCATTGGGAATGCCGGTTTTTCTAAACCTTCCCAAACTATCTGTTATCACGCCTTGTTGGGCAGTGCCTATGGAAATACTGGCACCTGCAATGGGTTGTTGATTTTGTTTGTTGATAATTATACCTGAGATAGTTCCTGTATTTTGAGCCATCGCCGTAAAGGCATATAAACTAATAACTACTAAAAAAGTCCTGATTTTCATTTTTCAAGCTTGAGATTGCAAATTTACATCAGTTAATGGTTGATTGATGACCGTTTATCCGTTGATGGATTCCCTAGTGTAAAATGGGGCCGCTTTCTTATATTTAAACCCAATTTCTACCAAAACAACTAGCATGAAACAACTAATCACTGCATTTTGTTTGCTTCTATGGGCAGGCATGTTACAAGCACAGAAAAAACCACTGGATCATTCCGTGTATGATGGATGGCAAAGCATTTCTGAAAGAATGCTCAGTAATGACGGTAAATACCTAGCTTATTCTGTAAACCCGCAAGAGGGCGATGGGGTTTTATACCTACAATCTGTTCAGGGTGATACCAAATTATCCATTCCTAGGGGTTATAGTGCACAATTTTCAGACAATAGTCAGTACCTAGTGTTGAGAATAAAACCCAGTTTTAAAGAAACAAGGGATGCGCGTGTTAAAAAGAAAAGACCCGATGATATGCCCAAAGACACCCTTTGTTATGTGGCATTGAATGGTATGAAAACGGTGAAAATTCCAAGACTAAAGTCTTATAAATTGCCCGATGATTCAGGTGTCTGGTTAGCCTGTTTATTAGAAAAATCCTTGCCAGATCTGAGTCCAAGAGCAAAAGCTGAATTGGATTCAGCGGCTAGAATCAAACAAATTTTTGCAGCCGCGGATAGCGTATTACGCATTGCAGATAGTATTCGATTAAAAGGTATGGAAGCCAAGATGAAGGGTATGTCTGTGTTGCAACCAAAGCGAGAAGCAAGACCAGCTTCAGCTAGTCCTAAAACACCGGAAGATCCTTTTGAAGAAGGAACAGACCTGCTCTTGATTAATATGGCAACAGGTAAGCAAGAAACCTATAAACTGGTATCTGAGTATTTCTTTAATATTAAAGGAACTTCTTTGTTAATGGAAACTAGTAAAAAGACTGGTGACGCTACTGTAAAAGCAGCTGTTCAAAAACTAGAACTATCCAATCTTTCTAAGAAAACCATTTTCCAGTCATTCAATGACGCCAAGGGTTATAGGATGGATGAAGAAGGCAAACAATTGGCCTTTGTAGCAGAAAGAGATAGTACAGCAAAAGCCTTAAAAAAATTCTACAAGCTTTATTATTATAAAGATGGAATGGATAGTGCGGCTATGTTAGCAGACAATAGTATCAAAGGACTACCTGCTAAACAAATCATTAGTGAAAATTCACAGATCAGTTTTTCCAAATCAGGAAAACATTTGTTTTTTGGAACAGCACCTAACTTGCCAGTAAAAGATACTACACTTCCAGATTTTGAGCGCGTATCAGTAGACGTTTGGCATTACAATGATGACTATCTGCAACCACAACAATTGCGCACCCTAGAATTTGAATTGCGTAAGAGTTTTGCTGCGCGATATGATTTTGATAAAAAGGAAATGGTATCCTTAGCTAATCCAGCTTATCGCAATCTAATCTTGACCAAAGAAGGCGATGGCGCTGTTGCCTATGCTATTGCAGATGGTGGTAAAAGAGTTGCTTCACAGTGGCAGGGCTTTACTTTGAATGATTTAATAGCGGTTGACCCAATCAATGGTGCAACAAGCCTGATTCAAAAAGATTTCAAGGGTAATGTGTATCCTTCTTATACGGGTAAATATCTCCTGCAATATGACGAACGAAAAAAACAATTCAGTGCGTATGATGCTGATAAAAAAGCAAGTGTTCGAGTGGCCAAAGACATCACGGTTCCTTTATACGATGTGGACAATGACGTACCCGATGATCCCAATGCCTATGGTATTATGGGTTGGTTAGAAAATGATGCAGCCGTATTTATTTATGACCAATTTGATATTTGGCAAGTAGATCCAACCGGGGTAAAATCATCGGTATGTATTACTGGAGGATTGGGTAGAAAATATAAAATCTCTTACCGCAATATTGTACTAGATAGGGAAGAGAAATTTATCAAACCCGGTCAACAATTCTTGTTGGGTACTTTTAATGAAACTACCAAGGGTAGTGGCTTACAGTGGTATACACTAGGAACCAGTTTAGTACCATCAGCAACTTATCCAGTAAGATTGTCAGCAGCTATTAAAGCCAAAGACGCTCCAGTTTTAAGTTTTGGTGCTGAGACCTATGCACACGCAAGTGATATACGCGTAGTATCTGCAACTGAGCAATTTGCTGATGCTAAAAACCTGCCGGGTAATCCTTTGTTTCAACCCAATGCCCAACAAGCCAATTACAATTGGGGTACTGCAGAACTCTTTAAATGGAAAGCTTATACCGGAAAAGAAACAGAAGGCATTGTCTATAAACCAGAGGACTTTGACCCTAAGAAAAAATATCCCATGATTGTGTATTTCTATGAGCGCAGTAGCGATGGGTTGTATAGTTATCAAGCACCAGCACCCACACCATCAAGGTTGAATATTCCTTTCTTTGTGAGCCGTGGTTATATTGTATTTGTACCCGATATCTGGTACAAAACAGGGTATCCAGGACAGGGTGCTTATGACCATATTTTAAGTGGTACTAGGGCTGTGGTAAAACAGGGTTATGTAGACAGTACCAAGATTGGTTTACAAGGTCAGAGCTGGGGTGGATACCAAATTGTGTATTTGATTACCAAGACCAATTTATATGCGGCTGCTTGGGCTGGTGCGCCTGTTGCCAATATGACTTCTGCCTATGGTGGTATTAGATGGGGTACTGGACTCAACAGACAATTCCAATATGAGAAAACACAGAGCCGCATTGGTGCTACTCTTTGGGAGAAACCCAACCTTTATTTAGAGAACTCTGCTTTATTCTCATTGCCAAAAGTGAAAACACCATTGGTAATAATGGCCAATGACGCAGATGATGCAGTGCCTTGGTACCAAGGAATTGAAATGTTTACCGGTCTACGCCGTTTGGGTAAACCCGTATGGATGCTGAATTATAATAATGAAGCACATAACTTGATAGAAAGAAAAAATAGAAAAGATATTCAAATTAGAGAACAACAATTCTTTGATTATTTACTAAAAGGAGAGAAGCCCGCTAAATGGATTGCAGAAGGTGTACCTGCTGTATTAAAAGGTAGGGACTGGGGACTAGGCTATTAAAAAGCCAAATAATAGTCTTTTAGTAAAGCAGTAAATGCTTGGGAATAAACCCCGTTTTGTTGAATGATGATCTCTTCAACAGACGGGGTTTTTGCTGTTTGAGAGAATAGTAAAAAACTTCTAAAAGCCTTGTGCTTTTCTGTTTGATAAATAGCTGCTTCTGCTGAAACATGCCAACCCAAGACAAGGGCATGTTGAATAGCGGCCTCACGGCGATGCCAGGGCAGGATTATACTCAATTGTCCACTTGGCTCAACTAGGCGATGCATGGTTAGGAATAGGGCTTCTAGGGTCAAAGCGCTGCTATGTAAGGCAAGGTTTCTTTTAACATTGGGCGAAGCCAAGTCTTTTTCATAAAATGGTGGATTGGAAAAGACCAATTGATAAGATTGATTGGTTTGCCAATCATTAATATTGGCTTGATAAACTTGCAAGCGATGATGAAAAGGAGAGGCACCAAAATTCTCTTTGGCTTGTTTGGCTGCAGCTGCTTCTATTTCTACGGCATCAATACTGGCAACAGTTTTTTGCGCCAAGATTAAACTGAGCAAACCCGTTCCAGTGCCAATATCTAAACAGTTAGCAATGCTGGGATGATTTTCTATTTTTTTGGCCAACCATGCGCCATACAAACAGGCATCCGTGCATACTTTCATGGCAACATGTTCTTGCCAGACAGTGAATGCTTTGAATTGAAAATAATGATTTGGCACGGGGCAAGTTTAAAAAAAGCTCCCCGATTTACCGGGGAGCTTTCAAAAAAAAACATCAAACTAAAAACTATTTGTCTGCAGTAAGGCTGGCCACCAAGTACTCTTGGTTTAACCTAGCAATATTGCTGATAGAGATTTCTTTAGGGCAGGTTGCTTCACAAGCACCAGTATTGGTACATGCACCAAATCCTTCTTTGTCCATTTGAGCCACCATGTTTAGTACCCTTGACTTGCGCTCAGGTTCACCCTGTGGTAACAAAGCCAAGTGAGCCACTTTAGCACTCAAGAAGAGCATGGCAGAACTGTTTTTACAAGCAGCAACACAAGCACCACAACCAATACACATGGCAGCTGCAAATGAAGCATCGGCTTTGTCTTTATTAATAGGAAGGGCATTGCCGTCTACAGCGTTTCCTGTATTTACGCTAATGTATCCACCAGCTTGAATAATACGATCAAATGCAGAGCGATCTACCATCAAATCTTTGATTACTGGAAATGCCCCAGCTCTCCAAGGCTCAATCGTAACAGTTTCTCCGTCTTTGAATGCACGCATATGCAATTGGCAAGTAGTGTTGGCCTTCCAAGCACCGTGTGGCTTACCATTGATATACATGGAACACTGTCCACAAATACCTTCACGGCAGTCATGGTCAAAAGCAATGGGGTCTTCACCATCGCGGATCAATTGTTCGTTTAATACGTCAATCATTTCCAAAAAGCTCATTTCTGATGAAATGTCTTTTACTGGATAACTTTGAAAACCACCTTTATCCTTGCTATTTTTTTGTCTCCAGACCTTTACGGTCAGATTCATATTGTAATGTTCCATCTTTGCAATTTTTCAATTAAAGTCAAAAATCAAAACCTAATTTATTTGTAAGAGCGTTGAGAAGGTTTCACCACATCATACACCAATGGTTCCTTAATCAAGTTCCATTCATGTGCTGATTTGGATTCCCATGCGGCAACATACATATAGTTGGCATCGTCACGCAATGCTTCACCATCTTCTGTTTGGAATTCTTCACGGAAGTGACCACCACAGCTCTCATTACGGTTTAATGCGTCTACACACATTAATTCTCCTAGTTCAATAAAGTCAGCAACGCGGTTGGCTTTATCCAATTCAGGATTCATTTCATTGATGCTTCCAGGAATACGAACATCACTCCAGAATTCTTTTTTCAATGCTTGAATTTCTTGGATGGCTTGTTGCAAACCTTCTTTGTTTCTAGCCATGCCACATTTGTCCCAGATAATTTTACCCAAGCGCTTGTGGAAGCTTTCTACGGTTTGTTTACCCTTGATATTCATTAGTTGGTTAATCCTGTCTGATACTTCTTTTTCTGCTGCTTCAAAAGCAGGGTGGGAGGTTTCAATGGCTTTGTTGTAAATCTCGTCGGCCAAGCTATTACCCAAGGTATAAGGAATTACAAAATAACCATCGGCCAAGCCCTGCATCAACGCAGATGCTCCTAAACGGTTAGCACCATGGTCACTGAAATTGGCTTCACCCAAGGTATACAATCCAGGAATAGTGGTTTGTAATTCATAGTTTACCCAAAGACCACCCATGGTATAGTGTACCGCAGGATAAATACGCATGGGCAATTCATATGGATTCTCACCAGTAATCTTTTCATACATGTCAAATAGGTTACCGTATTTCTCTTTCACCACTTCTTTACCCAATACAATAATCTCTTCCATGCTCATATTGCTCTTGCCTTCCTTACCCGCTTCAATCTTACCATAACGCACTATCGCGTCAGCAAAATCTAGGTATACCGCTTGTTTGCTGGTACCTACACCATAACCTTCGTCACATCTTTCTTTGGCAGCCCTTGATGCCACGTCACGTGGAACCAGGTTACCAAATGCAGGGTAACGGCGCTCTAAGTAATAATCCCTTTCTTCTTCCGGAATATCTATGGCTTTTCTTTGATCGTCTTTCTTTTTAGGAACCCAGATTCTACCATCATTTCTCAATGACTCTGACATCAGGGTCAATTTAGACTGGTGGTCTCCACTTACTGGAATACAGGTAGGATGTATTTGTGTAAAGCAAGGATTGGCAAATGCTGCACCTTTACGGTGTGCTTTCCAAATGGCTGTGGTATTACTACCCATGGCATTGGTTGACAAATAAAATACGTTACCGTATCCACCTGTGCAAAGCAATACTGCGTGTCCAAAATGTCTTTCTAGTTCTCCATTTACCAGGTTACGGGCAATGATCCCTCTAGCTTTGCCATCAATTTTTACAATCTCAAGCATCTCATGACGCGCATACATTTGTACATTACCCAATGCAATTTGTCTTTCCAAAGCTTGGTAAGCACCTATCAATAATTGCTGACCAGTTTGACCTGCAGCATAAAAAGTTCTTTGTACCTGAGTGCCACCAAAAGAACGGTTGCTCAATAATCCACCATATTCACGCGCAAAAGGAACACCCTGTGCTACGCATTGGTCAATAATATTGGCACTTACTTCAGCTAAGCGATGCACATTGGCCTCTCTTGCACGGTAGTCACCACCTTTAATGGTATCGTAGAATAAACGGAACACGGAGTCTCCATCATTCTGATAGTTTTTAGCAGCATTAATACCGCCTTGTGCGGCAATAGAGTGTGCTCTACGCGGAGAATCTTGAAAACAAAAGGCTTTTACTTTGTAGCCTAGTTCTCCAAGAGCTGCTGCGGCAGAAGCTCCAGCCAGACCAGTACCAACGATGATCACTTCCAACTTACGTTTGTTGGCGGGGTTCACCAGTTTGCAATGGCCCTTGTATTCTGTCCATTTATCATCTAAAGGCCCCGAAGGGATTTTGGCATCTAACATACACCTGAATGTTTACTATGATTAGAATATACTGTTTGTAAGAATGATTCCGGTTCTGCCGGAAACTTGATTAATTAACCCAGCCCAAATAGAAACTTAATGGCATTAAGGCAAACACTAAAGTTACTATTACAGAAAATCCAAGACCCATGCTTACCAGCATCAAGTTGTATTTTCTGTTATGAACACCTACAGTTCGGAAGGCACTTTGGAATCCATGCGCCAAATGATAGCCCAAAGAAAGGCATCCTAACACGTAGACAATCACTACCCATAATTCACTAAAGGTTTCTTTCATTTTTGCATAAAGGTCAATTTCTTCACCCAATACAAAATTCTGGTGAGCCCTGTTGGGAAACCAAAAATCAGAAAGGTGCAAAACCAGGAACAATAAAATCAAAGTTCCTAAAATGCCCATGCTGCGGCTATACCATTTGCTACCATCGCTGTAAGCAACTGCATAACCAACACTGCGTTTTTTACGATTGTCTAATTCTAGCATCAATCCCTGAACAATGTGCAGGATTAATCCAACAAATAAACCAATTTCTAATATGCGGGGAACTACATTGGCTCCCATAAAATGGGCACCCTTGTTGAACATTTGGCCACCGTCATTTGCCCAAATACAGGCATTCAGACCAGCATGAACTATTAAAAAAAGAATCAGGAAAATACCGGTAAAAGCCATTACCAGTTTCTTTCCTACCGATGAAGTGAAGACTTGTTTCCAGGTCATATTGCAAGTTTAGTTTTTGAGAAATCGCTGCAAAAATAAC
>NCHJ01000047.1:20243-31499 GCA_002256765.1 Bacteroidetes bacterium 24-39-8 | reverse complement strand
TTGTGTTTACTGTAACCAATAGCGCAGGAATCACAAGTAGTATTACTCAAAGCATCAATAACTTGGCATTCAGTAAAGAATCAGCTAATTATATTCGTAGTCTATCGTCAAAAGAAATTAAACTTTTCCCAAATCCAAGTACCGGTAAATTCAATTGTGTTTTCCAAAGTGATAAAGATGTGCAACTTCAGCTAACTATCACAGACGCCAGTAAAGGAATAGTATTATATAGGAAAACTGTTGGGGCTGTTAAGGGTAGTAATACCGTAAGTGTTGATCTTGGAACTAGTCTGCAAAACTTGAGCGTTTGTATATTAAACTTAGGATCAGAAGATGGAAGTTACCAGCCTAATAGAATCCTAATCCAGCCAGCAAAATAGGCAACGAAAAGTTGCGGTAACGTTTCGCAAAAAACTAAGCTAGAGAGATCCACCTTTAATATATTTTACCTCAACTGTCATTTCCATGATGGCATCACTGCCGGATAAACAGGCCATCATTTGCGTAAAAGCTAGCTTCCCCAATTGATAACCACTGGTTTCTACATAACTAATACTAGGATGATATAGGGTAGGGATAAATCCGTTGCTAATGGAAAGTATAGATACATCCCCTGGGAAATTTAGATTCATTTCCTGAATGGCCTTCATAGCTCCAATCAATATTTCATCACTCATGCAAAAAATAGTATCAATACTATTGTGTTGTTCAAAATGGAGATGAACCAATCTGGCCGCGTCTTGGCTATCGGTTGCGTGCTCTACAATTAATTGGGTAGATGGGCTTCTTAAGTGAAAGGTTTCTTTAAATGCTGATTCCCTTTTTTTGGTTATAGACATATTGCTATTGCCAAATAAAGACAGTACGGTTTTTTTCTTTTGTAAGATAATAGCATCGGCTGCAATTTCACCAACACGCGTATCTGCCATACTTACTTTGTTCAATCCCTCTTCTTCTGGTACTTTGTCAAAAAAAATGATGGGAGTATCTAATTCTTTAAATCTTAAATAACTGCTGATATCGGTTGTGTTTGAGCCTAAACAGGCAAACATGCCAGATACCCTATTTTGTCTACATAATTTGAGATTTTCACGCTCAATTTCTGGATCATCACTTGATTGTAGAATCATTAAAGAATATCCTTGTTTTCTGCTTTCTTCTTCAACAGAAGCAATGAAACTATCGTAGAAAAAATTGGAAATGGTTGGGACCATGAGTCCAAAAATTTTGCTGTGTTTGGTCCGTAATTGTATCGCGCTAGCATTGGGTTCATAATCTAATGCCTTAGCTAATTCTATGACTTTTTGTTTGGTTTTTTCTGAAATATCTGGGTGATTTTTAAGCGCCCTTGAAATAGTTGAAATACTTAAACCTAAAACCTCTGAAATTTTCTTGAGTGTGGTATTTGTCATAATTGCAATCTAATCCTTGCCAAAGTAGGAAAAATTCAGAACATAAAAGTCATTGATGGGATCCTTTACTAGCAAGGGATTAGTGTATAATAGACAATTAATATCGGTCCATTTTGCTCAATTACATTTCAACAGCAAAGCATGTCGCAAACGTTTGCGGTCTTTATTAATCTTTTTTTAAGGTCATGGGTTGCAGCGGTAACTCTATTTTCATGTCTTAATTAATAGATTGTTAAATTAATGCCATAGAAGAAGCCCACCCTCGCTTCCCTGACCATGGAGACTTGAATGCCCAAACTCTGGCTAAAAGTTTAGTAATCTGTTTTTTTGATTTAAAAATGTGTACAAAATACACGCTTGTTAATTATTAAACTGCTATTTATGAATGTAAAGATGCTTGCCAGACTCACGCTTGTGGGTTTATTCGCCTGCGTATTATCGCTATTTTCGCAGGCTCAGAACAAAACTGTCTCAGGTAAAGTCACAGATGCCAAAGATGGCTCTCCGTTGGCCGGCGCCTCAGTAGTTGTGAAAGGTTCTAAAACCGGCTCCCAAACGGGTGCTGACGGAACTTTCAAAATTAGTATACCGTCATCCGCTACCACTTTGGTGGTTTCTTCTGTTGGATTCGGTTCTCAGAATGTAGACATCCAAGGCAAAACTTCTGTAGATATTTCTCTGGCTGCTACCAGCGATAATATTGGCGAAGTTGTTGTAATTGGATATGGTACTGCCAGAAAAAAAGATTTGACTGGTGCCATTACCTCTGTAAAAGCAAAAGACTTTAACCAAGGTCCAATCACTACTCCTGATCAATTAATTCAAGGTAAAGTAGCTGGTTTGCAAGTAATCAATAACAGTGGTCAGCCAGGTAGTCCAACAACTATCCGTATTCGCGGTAATAGTTCTGTACGTTCTGGAAACTCTCCATTGTTTGTAATTGATGGTATTCCTTTAGATGGCAGAAATGCTCGTCCAGGATTGAACGCAAATGGAATTGGTCAGACTCCAGATGCTAACCCATTGTACTTTTACAATCCTAATGACATTGCTAGCATGGACGTGTTAAAAGATGCTTCTGCAACTGCTATTTATGGTTCTAGAGGTGCAAATGGTGTAATCATGATTACTACCAAGAAAGGATCTGTAGGTGCTCCTAAAATTGACTTCTCTGCAAACTTTGGTCAAAACACTGTTCGCAAAAAATACAAAGTATTGAATGCTGCTGAATACAAAGCTGCATTAAGTTCTTACGCATTGACTTCTGGAAATGACGGAAGCGATGTTGACGCTCAAGACGCTATCTTCCGTAAAGGATATATTCAAAATTACAATCTTGGAATTGGTGGTGGTAATGAGAATGGTAAATACCGTTTCTCTTTGGGCTATTCTGACCAGAATGGTGTTATCTTGAAATCAAACTTGAAAAAATACAATATTGGCATGAATGGTCAGTATAAATTCTTAGAAAGCAAAAAACTTACTTTGGATTTCAACTTATTGGCTGCTCATAACACAGATATTGGTGTTCCCGTTACAAACGATGCTGGTTTCCAAGGTAACTTGGTTGGTATGGCTTTGCAGTGGAACCCTACAAGGGCTTTATACAAATCAAATGGTGATATTAATATTGTACCAGGTGAGTCTGTTGTAAATCCTTTGGCTATGTCTGCTGGTTATGATGATGTTGCTGATATCACTAACATATTTGCTACTGTAGGTCTTGGTTATAAATTAACCAACAACTTAGATTACAAATTTAACATTAGCTTGAATACACAAACTGGTGTACGTAGAGCAACTGAAGCTCCTTATATCACCATTCCTGGTGTAGAAGGACGTGGTTTTGGTTTCTATGCTAATGCTGAATTGAATTCTCAAGTGTTACAACACACTTTGAACTACAACAAACAATTGACTTCTGCTTTGAACATGACTGCAATGGTTGGTTATGAATATCAGAAGTTTTCTTACAAAGGATCTGGTATGTCTGCTCAAGACTTCACCAACCAAGGTGATGTTTCTTTCACCAGCATCATGCAGAACTCTAGCGCAGCTAGCCGTTCTATTTATTCTTGGAATGATCCAAGTTCTGAATTACAGTCTTATTTTGGACGTCTAGGATTTAACTATGAAGACAAGTATTTGTTAACTGCTACTTTCAGGGCCGATGGTTCTAGTAAGTTTGGTGCTAATAACAAATATGGATACTTCCCATCTGCAGCATTTGCTTGGAATATCCATAACGAAGGTTTCATGAAAGGGAATAATACTTTCAGCAGTTTGAAACTTCGTGCATCTTATGGTGTAACTGGTAACTCTTCATTCCCTGCTGGTTCTGCACAATCTCAGTACACATTTGGTCAGCAATCTATTGCTTTGGCTAACGTGGCAAACCCTGATTTGAAATGGGAAAGCACCAAACAGTTTGACTTAGGTCTTGATTTTGAATTGGCTAGCGGAGTTCTTTACGGTAGTGTAGACTACTTTAACAGGAATACTACCAATATCCTTTTCAATTTTGACGCCATTCAACCAGCTCCTGCTACCAAATACTGGGTTAACTTACCTGGTAATGTAAAAAACAATGGTGTGGAAGTTTCTTTGGGTGCAGCTATCATCAAGAAAAAAGATCTTCAATGGAATGCCCAATTTAACATTGCGTTCTTGAGCAATAAATTGGAGAACTATACTGGACCTGCAGTATTAACTGGTGCTATTAGCGGACAAGGTTTGTCTGGTGCATCTGTTCAACGCTTAACCAGCGGTCAGCCTTTAAATGCTTTCTATATGAAAGAATTTATGGGTCTTGATCAGTCTGGTAACAGTACTTTCAGGGATAACGGAAACACTTTGTACTATATTGGAAATCCTAACCCAAAACAATTATTTGGTTTGTCAACTGACCTGACTTATAAGAAATGGTCTTTTGTTGCCAACTTTAATGGCGCTGCTGGGCACGATATCTATAACAACACTTTGAATGCCTTGATTCCAATTGGAAACTTGGGTTCAAGAAACGTTGCTTCTTCTTTGATTGGTGGATCTGTTAAAGAAAGCTTGGCTAACCCAATTACCACTTCTACTCGTTACCTTGAAAAAGGCGACTACTTGAAATTGGCTAACCTTTCTGCATCTTACAATGTAGGAACTTTGGGTTCATTGAAAAATGTTCGTGTATTCTTTACTGCAACCAACTTGTTCATTATCACCAAGTATAGTGGTTTTGATCCTGAAGTTAATACTGATAAGAATATTGGTGGCGTACCTTCTTTGGGTATTGAGTACACCCCTTATCCTGCTGTAAAAGGATTTAACATTGGCTTCAACTTTAATTTATAATTTAAAGGACAACCAACGAACAAAAAATCACGTATAACGTAATAATAAAAAATCACATTATGAAACATATACAAAAGTCTGCGATTGCCCTGATGCTGACTGTTGGTGTGGGTTTTGTTTCCTGTACTAAACTGGAAGAAAAACTTAACTCCTCTCTAACAGCTGATCAAGCTCAATCAATCCTTTTAAAGAGTACTGACGTAAGTGTACTCTTACAAGCCTGCTATGATGGATTGCAGGGTTTCCAATCACAAGACGTTGCTACTTCTTTACAAGAAAATAGCTCTGACGAATCTCTAGTTCCAACTAGGGGTGGTGACTGGGATGATAATGGTGTTTGGAGAGTCATCCACGCTCATACTTGGAATGCAGATCACGCGCAAGTAGGAGGTGTATTCAACAACTTGTTGGGAGTGGTTTTTAATACTACCAACGTTTTGAACTTTAGCCCAAGTGCATCTCAAGCTGCTGAAGCAAGATTCCTGAGAGCTTTTGCAATGTACACTGTGCTAGATTTGTATGGTCAAGTTCCATTCAGAGAAGCAGGTGAAAACTTGTTGAATGCTCCTAAAGTATTAAAGGGTGCAGAAGCTGCAACATTCATCATTGCTGAATTGAATGCCATTAAAGCTGCTTTGCCAAATGGTCCTTCTGCTGGCGGTCCTGCTTACAAAGCCAATAAAGACGCAGCTGATGTATTGTTGATGAAAATGTACTTGAACAAGGGTGCTTATGGCAACCGTGCTACTCCTACATTTGACGCGGCTGATATGAATGCTGCAATCAGCATTGCTCGTAGCCTTTCTACCAAATACAATATCTCTGCTAACGTATGGGACAACTATGCACCTAGCAATGATGTGATTGGTAAAGAAAACATCTTCACCAACCAAAACATTGGTGGTTCAAGAGGTGGTAACCTGCGTGCTGCTTGGTACAAAACCAATCACTACAACATGAACAAATCTGGTTGGAATGGTTTTACTACTTTGGCTGCTGTTTATGACAAATTTGAAGCAACTGATACTCGTTTGGGTGTAAACTATCCAGATCCTGCAGGAGTTTTGCCAAACCCTGCTAAAGTAAATACTACAGGTTTCTTGATTGGACAGCAATATGACTTGAAAACAGGTGATGCTTTGAAAGACAGAAAAGGTGCACCTTTGGCTTTCACAAGAGCGGTTGCTTTACAAGAAAGCGGCAATAACTTAGAAGTTACTGGTATCCGTTACTGGAGATATGTAGTAGATAACAAAGATGGCAATGATGGCCAGCCTGATAATGACTATGTATTCTTCCGTTATGCAGACGTTGTTCTAATGGAAGCCGAAGCCATTTTACGTGGTGGTACTGCACAAGGTGGAAATACTGCTTTGTCTTTGGTAAACTCTTTGCGTGCAAAACGTGGTGCTTCTGCAGCAACTTCAGTAATCCTGAAAAATGCAGATCAGAACTCACCTGATGCTAATGGCGCAATCAGCTTGCTGAATGAAAGACAAAGAGAATTTCATTGGGATGGTTGGAGAAGACAAGATCAGATCCGTTTTGGAACTTTCTTGGCTGCCAACGCACTGAAACCAGTTACCGATGCCAAATACCTTCTGTATCCAATTCCTAACGGCGCTTTGGCTGTTAACCCGAATTTGACACAGAACCCCGGTTATTAATTTTATTTAATCAACCATACCAACAAAAAGGTCATTAATTTTAATGACCTTTTTGTTATTTAGCCATGACCTCAAATATTAGATACACACAGTTATTTTCTTTGCTTTTATTGGTATTCCAACTCTCATGTACCAATACTTCAAAGACTTCTTCTACTGCATTGTTTGAATTGATGGACAATACGGGCATCAATTTTGAAAACAAGATTCAAGACAGTAAGGACTTCAATATTTTTACTTTTCGAAACTTTTATAATGGTGGCGGAGCTGCCATTGGCGATATCAATAACGATGGATTAGCAGATGTTTTTTTAACTTCCAACCAATCTGCTAACAAATTGTATTTAAACAAGGGCAATTTTAAGTTTGACGATATTTCTGAAAAAGCCGGATTTGTAGCCAAGCCACAATGGAGTACCGGAGTGGTCATGGTAGATATTAATCACGATGGTTGGTTAGATATTTTTGTTTGTAATTCAGGGCATATTAATGACGGGGTGAGTAAGGAAAATCAACTATTCATCAACAATAAGAACCTCACATTTACAGAAAGCGCTAAAGCCTATGGGCTTGCCGATAACGGATTCAGCACCCAGGTTTCATTTTTTGACTACGACCTGGATGGTGACTTAGATTGCTTTCTAGTAAACAATAGCCCCATTCCTGTAAATACCCTTAACTATGCCAATAAGCGGGAATTGCCTGCGGAACAATGGCCTATCAAGGATTTTCTCAAAGGTGGTGGAGATCACTTGCTTAGAAATGACGGAGATAAATTTGTAGACGTAACACATAGTACCGGTATTCATGGTAGCTTAATCAGTTTTGGATTGGGTGTAACCATTGGAGACGTGAATGGAGATCATTATCCAGATGTTTATGTTTCCAATGATTTTTTTGAAAGAGACTATCTCTACATTAATCAGAAAAATGGAACATTCAAAGATGAGTTAGAGAATTGGGTACAGCATACCAGTCTAGCATCCATGGGTGCTGATATGGGTGATGTAAATAATGATGGTTACCCAGATATTTTTACAACAGATATGTTGGCCGATGATGACTATAGGTTAAAAACCACTTCTTCTTTTGACAATATTGATGTGTACAGATTAAAAGTGCAATCGGGCTTTTATCAGCAGTTTCAGCAAAACACTTTGCAAATTAATAATAAGAATGGTAAGTTTTTAGATGCCTGTTATTATGGTGGGGTAGCTGCATCAGATTGGAGTTGGGGTGGATTATTGTTTGATGCTGACAATGATGGACTCAATGATTTGTATATCTGTAATGGTATCAACAATGATTTAACCAACCAAGATTTTATAGACTTTTTTGCCAATGATATTGTTCAGAAAATGGTCATGACAGGTAAGAAAGATGAGGTTGATGCCGTGATTAAAAAAATGCCTAAACAACCCTTGTTGAATAAGGCATATAAGAATGAAGGAGGATTACAATTTTCTGACAAAGGTGTTGATTGGGGATTCACACAGCAATCATTTTCTAATGGAGCCGCATATGGAGACTTAGACAATGATGGAGATTTAGACATGGTCATTAGCAATGTGAATCAAAAAGCTTTTGTATACAAGAACAAGAGCAGAGAGATTAATCAAAACAATTATATAGCAGTTAGCTTAAAAGGAACTGGTGCAAATAGCTATGCCATTGGTAGCCAAATAAAAGTTTTTATTGGCGACCAGATCATGAGCCGTGAGATTATTCCTAGTAGGGGTTTTCAATCGTCTATTGACTATAAAACCATTATTGGACTTGGAAAATCTGCCAATATTGATTCCATTCAAGTGATATGGCCAAATAGAATGGTGAGCACACAAATTAAACCGGCTATTAATCAAGTACTTGTTTTAGAACAGCCTAAACAAGCACCAATGTTTAAAGAGCTGTCTAAATACAATGAAAAACAGTTGCTAACTATTGTTCCAAGCAGCTTTGAAAAACACCAAGAAGATGATTTGGTAGACTTCTACAATGAGCGCAATATTCCTAGAATCCTTTCTAAAGAAGGTCCAAAAGCAGGCGTGGCCGATGTGGATGGGGATGGTTTAGATGACGTCTATTTAGCTGGTACACCCAAACACCCTGGACAATTATACCTACAAATGACCAATGGAACATTTGTAAAAAAACGAATTCCTGTATTTGAACAATACGCCGATTTTGAAGACGTAGCCGTTTTGTTTTTTGATGCAGATAAAGACGGTGATAAAGATTTGTTTGTTGGTGCGGGTGGAAACAATATTCAAATTGGAAATAGGGTTTTTCAACACCGATTATATATTAATGATGGCAAGGGCAATTTTGCCATAGACGTTAATGCATTTGGCAATAATGAGATGAATATTGCAGTAGCAATTGCCAATGATTTTGATCAGGATGGAGACCAAGACTTATTTGTTGGTGCCAGAAGTTTGCCAGGTAATTATGGCATTACACCACAAAGCTATCTTTATGTCAATGATGGCAAGGGGCATTTTAAAGATATGGCCAAAGAAAAGAATCCTGATATAGCAGGTATTGGAATGGTCACAGGTGCAGTATGGGCCAATATTGCAGGAGATGCTTCAAAAGAATTGGTGATTGTTGGAGAATGGATGAGTCCCAAAATTTATTCATTTGAAAAAGACCATTTTAAAGAAATTAAAACCAATCTTTCAGACATGCATGGTTGGTGGCAGTCAGTAGCAGCAGCCGATTTAAATGCTGATGGAAAAGAAGACTTGGTTTTAGGAAACCTTGGAGAGAATTTTTATTTAAAACCATCAAAAGAACAACCCGTTAAAATTTGGATCACTGATTTTGATCAAAACGGCATTACGGATAAGATTTTAACAAGGTCTATTAGTGGTAAAGACCTTCCTGTATTTTTAAAGCGAGATTTAGAAGAGCAAATTCCACTCTTGAAAAAACAAAACCTCAGACATGAGGTCTTTGCAAAGAAGCCGGTACAAGAATTGTTTTCTGATGCCATCATTAATAAAACCTTGGTAAAAGAATTTAATGAACCGGCCTCATTTGTAGCGTATAACCAAGGCAATGGTCAGTTTCAAATTCAAAAAATGCCAACCTATTTGCAATTGTCTTGTATTAATGCCATTAGTTGTGTAGACGTAAACGCAGATGGCTTTATTGACTTAGTGATGGGTGGGAATAATTTTGGATTTCCACCAATGATGGGAAGATTGGATGCCAGTTTTGGTCAAGTTTTATTAGGTGATGGTAAAGGATATTGGAAACCACAGACAGCCAGTGTCTCAGGTTTGGAATTGCGTGGAGAAATCAGAGATATTCAACCAATTCATACTAAAAACAAAGAATGTTTATTGATTTTACAAAACAATGAACTTCCTGTTTTATTTTCCATTCAAAAAGTTATCAAGCCATAACCTGCATCAAATGATCAATAGGTTTTTACAAATTGGATTTTATAAACAGCTACAACAGCAATTTCTGTTATTGTTAGCCATTTGCATATTTGCTATAATAGGTTGTAAACAGTCACCAAGTCTTCCACCCGCTTTTGAAGTATTGGAACAATCCAAAACAGGCATTGATTTTGTGAATCAGTTAAAACCAACAGGGGCATTCAACATGTTTAAATACATGTATTTCTATAATGGTGCCGGCGTAGCTGCAGCTGATTTTAATAAAGATGGATTAATAGATGTTTTTTTTGCGGCCAATCAAGGTGACAATAAATTGTACTTGAATAAAGGAGGTATGCAGTTTACTGATATTAGCAAGCAGTCAGGAATTGTGCAAGATGGTTCTTGGTCTACAGGTGTTTCTGTAGTTGATATTAATCATGACGGCTTGTTAGATATCTATGTTTGTAGGGTTGGAAAATATGAAACTTTAAAAGGCCATAATCTGCTACTTATTTGTACTTCTATTGACAAGCTAGGAATTCCCCATTTTGAAGACCAGTCTAAAGAATATGGCCTTGACTTTTCAGGGTTTAGCACACAGGCTGCATTTTTTGACATGGATCAAGACGGTGATTTGGATATGTTTTTGCTAAACCATTCTGTTCACCAGAATGGAACTTTTGCGCCAAGGGCCAACTATCTGGGAACCTTTAGTGATGTCTCAGGAGATAGGATTTATAAAAATGACAATAGCCATTTTTCAGACGTTACAAAGTCAACTGGAATTAACAGTACGGCCATTAGTTATGGTTTAGGTGTAGTAGTAGCGGATATTAATTTAGACGGTTATCCAGACTTATATATTGGCAACGATTTTCATGAAAATGATTATCTCTATATTAACCAGAAAAACGGAACATTTAAAGAAGAGATCACACAGCGCACTATGCATACCAGTCAGTATTCTATGGGTGTAGATGTGGCTGATATCAACAATGATGGCTTTCCTGAAATTGTATCTATGGATATGTTGCCTGCTGATCCTTATATTTTAAAACGTTCAGAAGGTGAGGATACCTATGATATTTTCAATTTAAAAATTGGATATGGTTATAACTACCAATACACTAGAAATAACCTTCAGATAAATAGAAGGAATGGACATTTTAGTGAAACAGGTTTGTATTCAGGGATTGCTGCCACAGACTGGAGTTGGGCACCACTTTGGATGGACTTTGACAATGATGGCTTAAAAGATTTGTTTATTTCAAATGGCATCCCAAAACGGATGAACGATATTGACTATATCAACTATATTTCAAATGACCAGATTCAGAATAAGATTAAGTGGAATAATCTGGAGAAAGCAGATATGGAATTAATTAATAAATTTCCACAAATCAAACTCCCCAATAAATTTTATAGTAATAAAGGGAACTTGGT
>NCHJ01000047.1:0-20159 GCA_002256765.1 Bacteroidetes bacterium 24-39-8 | reverse complement strand
AAGATCTGGAATCACAAGTAAAGGGGAATCTGCCCACTTATTCTAATGGTTCTGTATACGCAGATTTTGATAATGATGGTGACTTAGACATCTTGGTCAATAATATTGATGATCCCGTTTTGATATACGCCAACACCAGTAATGATAAAATTAAAAAAGCTTTTGCATCTATAAGTTTACAAGGGCCTGAAAATAACATTAATGCTATAGGTGCTAAATTTGTTTTGTTTTCAAAAGGAGCTATTAGAACCTATGAGAAAAGTCCTGTTAGGGGGTTCTTGTCTAGCATGGAAATACCTCTGCATATTGGATTAGAAAATGTAATAGTAGATTCAGCTTTCTTGGTGTGGCCTGATAATAGTTGCCAAAACATTCAATTCAATTCCAAAGATGGCCAATACAAATTCCAGTTTCAGAAGGGGCTAAAGCCTTTTAACTACCAATCCATCTTAGGTTTTCAAGTGAATGCTAATAAGTCATTGGAAGATATTAGTGCTAGTGCAGGATTGCTATTTAAACATAATGAAAATATATTTAATGAATTCAATAGGGAACCTTTAATTCCACATATGTTGTCTACAGAAGGTCCCGCTTTAGCCGTTGGCGATGCAAATAGTGATGGCTTGGAAGATGTTTTTTTAGGTGCATCTAAAGGTTTTAAGCCTTCATTAATGCTACAACAATCAAATGGCAAGTTTATCAAACAATTAGTGCCTGCATTTGACGCAGATAGCTTGTATGAAGACGTAGATGCAATTTGGGCAGACCTGAATAATGACGGTCATCAAGACTTAGTGGTAGCCAGTGGTGGTAACGAATATTATGGTCAAGAAGAATGGTTAAAGCCAAGGGTCTACTTGAGCAACGGCAAAGCAGGGTTCACCAAACAAGCAGATGCATTTAGTAATATTTATACCACGCAGGGTGCTATTGCGGCCAATGATTTTAATGGAGACGGATTGGTAGATTTATTTATTGGAGGAAGATCTGTGCCATTTGCTTACGGAGCAATGCCTAGTTCTTATTTGTTACTAGGCGATGGAAAGGGGCACTTTAAAGATGTGACTGAATCCAAAGCTAAAGGGCTTTCTCAAATTGGGATGGTTACGCAGGCCTTGTGGTATGATATTGACCAAGATCAGGATCAAGACTTATTAATTTGTAGTGAGTGGGGAGGCATTACGGCCTTTCTAAATAACAAAGGACAGTTTTCCCAGAAACTATTATCAGATAAACGAGGTTGGTGGAATTGCTTATTACCAGTTGACATTGACAATGATGGAGATATAGACTTGATTGCAGGAAATCTTGGTTTAAATAGCCGATTAAAAGCAAGCAAGGATAAGCCTGTAAGAATGTTTTATCAAGACTTTGACGACAATGGTAAGAAAGAACAGGTACTCACTTATTTCTTGGGTGACAAAGAATTGCCATTTGCCAACAAAGCTGAACTAGAAAAGCAAATGCCCATTATCAAAAAGAAATTTTTGTACGCGGAAGATTTTGCAAAAGCTTCTTTGAAAGATATATTTACTGCTTCCAAATTAGACAATGCCATTCAGTATAGTGCTGACTGGTTTTCCAATACCTTGTTCCTAAACAATGGAAAATTAGACTTTAATGCTATGGCACTTCCCAATGAAGCACAGTGGAGTTCAGTAAAAGCAATTACAGCTATTGATGCCAATGGCGATGATCTCTTGGATATTTTGTTACTAGGAAATTATTATGACAATAATATTCAAATGGGTAGGTATGACGCCGATTTTGGCACCCTTTTGATTAATAAAGGAAAGGGAGTATTAGAAGCATCTCCTTTAAATGAATTGGTGATTAAGGGACAGGTTAGAAGAGTGTCTCATATTCGGTATCAGGAACAAAACGCTTGGGTCTTGGCAAAAAATAATGATAGTGTTCAGCTGATTCGTTTTAAAAATCAGACCAAAAAATAACTATCTGATTAATTGAATGGTACCTGTCTTAATCATTTTCTTTCCTGATCTTATAGCAATGATTTCTATTCGGTAAGGATACATACCAGCTGGTTGGGGATTTCTTTTATAATCTCCATCCCAGCCTGGACTATTTTCTTTTCCATCAAAAACCAATTGGCCCCAACGATTAAACACTTGCATATTGATTAGTTGGAATCCACTATTTGGTGGAATCCGGAACAGGTCATTTAGTCTGTCTGCATTGGGCGTAAAAGCAGATGGTAAATAGAACTCAGGATCGCATAAAGCATTCACGTTCACAGTTGCCGTTTTGCTACCACAGAGATTACTCACTTTTACGGTATAGGTTCCAGCTTGTTTTGCAGCATAGTAAAAGTTTTTACTAGACTGATTGTTCCATAGGTATTGATCAAATCCTGGTTCAGTATAAAGCATAATGCTATCTCTTCCTTCTAAACAAGTATCCTCTCCCAGCTTAATGGAGGCGGGATCTTTAAAAACAGTTACCTGATAAATTTTAATGCTGTCACAACCCAGTGCTGTTTTAAAACTCACATAATAAGTTCCAGAAATTCTAACGGGCACTTGGTCAGGTAATTTGTAATGCTCATTTTCGCAAACGGCTACTTTAACAATATTAACCGTATCAATCACGTCTTTGCAACAAGCATTGGTGCAAGTAGTGGTAATGGTCAGAGGATAATCTTTTGCATTGACCGTTGAATTGGAGAATGGATTGTTGGGGTTCAATTCATTACTATGAGCCATGGAAGGATTGTCTGCCAATAGCCAATTTGCAGCGTCAAAACTATTTAAGCTTGTGGTGGTGGCCATACAAGCCAAATTGGCCGCGGTATCAGTTTTATAGAGATGACTATTTTGTTGATTAGATGGACTATTTAAAAACACATAATATCCATCTGTTCCAAGTGTAAGAGAACTGGCACGTTGTGCTCCTGAATTAGTGAGCAATGCTTTCTGTTTGATTACGCTTCCTTGATCATCAAGTTGGGCAATAATGGCTTGGCTACCATCTTGTATTAATACCTGCCTATTTCCTTGCACATCAGTTAATGCATCAACCATATAACTACCCTTATCGCTGGTTTGATAGCCAATGAATTTTTTGACAACCCCGCTAGCAGAAGTAATTATGTTCACGGCCTTGGTAGTAATTGGTGGGATCATTAAATAATTGGTATCGGCAAAGCCTAGAAAAGAAAGGTCTCCATTGGGCAATTGTTGTATCTGTCTTATGGTTCCCTCATTAAAAAAAACATTGGAGGCCTGGTGGCGAATATTCAATGATCTTTCCCAATTAAATTTCCCCGTTGCAAAATCCAATCCGGAAAAATAGTAATTGACTTTTAAGATAGAATCTCTGTTTAACAAACGCTGATCCATGATTCCGGCAGTGACTATTTCTTTTCCATCTTTTGTTTGCATTAATTGATTGGCCAGATTGTATTTAAATTCAAAAACGGATGAGGCCGCAACTGTTTGCCAAATAGTATTTCCGTTTGCATCAATTCTAAGGATCATTGATTTTGTACTAAGTGGAGGTGTTTTCCAAATAACTGCGCTCAAAATAAAATCGCCATTGCTTGCTTTGATAAGGTTTTGCAAAAAACTACTTTCCACACCTGCTATAAGTCCTTGGTCCATTTTCTTGGTCCACAAAACATTACCATATCTATCAATCATGATTAAGACGCCCCAATTAGGATTGGGAGGTGCAGGATCTGTAACACCCCAATAAGTTTGTATGGTTCCAGTAATCAAATAACTGGTATCAGAAGCTGCAATCATATCATTGAATTGCAGCAGGTCATATCCAGGAATGCTGTATCGTTTTGACCATATAGCAGAACCCGATTTGGTAAACAAACTTACCCAGCCGTCATTATGCACTTTGCCAGATAACAAATAATTGATATTACCCATATTGAGTAATTCTTTTTCTTTGGTCAACACAGGCTTTCCTACAGTCTGTGTTTCTTGTCCAGTATATTGTTTGGCAAATTCACTAATGGCACAGGCTTGCCCTTGGGAATCAATCATAGGACCCAACAGCAGGAATAATAGAAAGCTTATTAGCACAGGGTGCTTGCGCATCAGGTTCAGTTTGTTTGTTGGGGCGGCTTTGACAAGATTAAATATAAGTTAATGCCTTTACATAACAGGATAGTAGATACGTGTAATCCATTTTGTGCTGTCTTTCTCTAATGCTCTATCTGTTACAAAAGAATAAAATGGAATGGCAGGAGATGTTATATGATAGTCCTGCACATACAATTGCATTTGCTTCATGGCATTATCGGCACAGCTTACTCCGCCCTTTACTTCTCCAATGAGAATTTTTCCCGCTACCATTCTTTTCCATGAAAAATTGGCTGTTTCCGGAATTTGCTTATCAACTGGTAATGCCACCATGGTTTGAAAATGAGTACTATCCAAAACGGTTACATTCAACATTGGGAAGCCAGTTTGTTTTGCTCCTGTTTGTTGGGCATAGTTTTTCAACTGTTGAATCATTTCAAAAACTGTTTCTTGGCTTGGCTCCTTAGAAAGGATTCTTTTAGTACTCACCAAAATGGTATCCTTTACCATGTCTTGCACAATTTGCATTCCGTAAACCTTTTCCTTTGATTCTAAAAAAGCTTGTAACCCCTTGAAAGGACCTGAAATAGCTTCTTTTAGGTCTTTCATGAAAAAATAATCTTCCATTCTTTTAATTGGATTCCACCCACTACTTAATTGATAATTCCAAAAAATAGCCATTGAATCCAAGCCCAATTGGGCAAAAATGAGTTCACCTTTGATACTATGTTCTTTAAAAACAGTTTGAAGCCCCATCCCGTTAAACAATGCTGCATTGGCTTGGTGGCTTGCTTGATTCCAAACCAGTGTTTGATTTGAACCGGTCTTTGCATCACTAGTAGGCCACCATTTGATCCACTGACTGGTATCCATGATAAAACGCTTACCTGCATTAATAGAACAGTTAACGGCCATTACCTTAGAAACCTTTAGGTCTTTTGGAATAAAAACATAAATAGAGATAAGACCAGCCATTAGAACTAGCAAAATGGACAAGATTGTTTTTTTCATACGGGTTTATTAGCTCACGCAAATTAGTGAAGAAATCACTTAAAATAATTGATTGGTTACTGCAAACCTTTGCGGTGGAAACTCTACTATTTTGAAGCCATTTGAATTGTTTAATTTGCTCTTTAAGAACCTGCCATATGCGAATACTATTGCTTACACTAGTTACCTGTATTGGTATGCAGGTAATGTCACAAACAAAACCAGATAGTTGGAAAATCAAAGCTTCTAAATGGGATCCATCTAATTATTATGGTGTTACGGTGGCCAATGGTATGATTGGCATTGTTTCATCTCCAGAACCCTTTAAAGTAAAAGAGGTGGTATTGGCAGGCGCTTATGACCAATATGGTAGGGGAAGGGTGAGCAATTTTTTGCGCAGCTTTAATTTGCTCAATATGCAATTAGATATTGATGGCAAAAGAATTGGCGGGGCCGATGCCAAAAATATGCAACAGGAATTAGACATGCGCCATGCTAGTTTCACCACCAGTTTTGAGTATACAGACAAAGCCACTATTAGTTATACCTATTATTCCTTGCGTCAATTGCCTTTTACGGTTTTGATGGATATTAGTATTACGGCCAAAAAAGACATCAATATCAATAGTGCTTCTGTGATGGAAGCCCCTGATGCGCTCAAAGACGTACAGAATTATTATAATGAAATTGACAGACCCCATGTGGTACTTAGTTTATTGACTTCATCGGCCAAGAGCCCAACAGGAAAATTGCTCATGTGTGCCAGTAATACTTTTTTGTTTGGTGAAGCCCACGGAACTGAACCAAGGGTTATTCATGAAATGTGGGACAATAATATGCATTTGATGAAGTTTGCACGCAAGATAAAAGCGGGTGAAACTTATCGTTTTTCTATTGCGGGTTCTTCTATAACCTCAGCACACCATGATGATCCTTTGAATGAGGCGGAGCGGATGACCATTTTTGCCAGACTAGAAGGTAGAGACAGGCTTATTAATTTTCATAACAAAGCCTGGGATGAACTTTGGAAATCAGATATTCAAATTGAAGGTGATGACCAATCCCAACAAGATATTCATAGCATGTTGTACCACCTTTATTCCTTTTCAAGACCGGGTACGGCAATGAGTCCATCGCCCATGGGGCTAAGTGGCTTGGGCTATAATGGTCACGTGTTCTGGGACACCGAACTATGGATGTATCCTTCTTATTTAGTGCTACAACCAGAAATGGCTAAGAGTATGGTAGAATATAGGTTTCAGCGATTAGATGCTGCTAGAAAAAATGCGTTTAATCACGGTTATAAAGGCGCTATGTTTCCTTGGGAATCAGCTGCAACAGGAGTAGAAGAAACGCCTGTATGGGCATTGAGTGGCCCCTTTGAACACCATATTACGGCCTGCGTTGGTTTAGCCGCTTGGAATTATTATTGCGTTACTCAAGACCTTGATTGGTTAAAAGAAAAGGGTTGGCCCATCATGAAAGAAACGGCTGATTTTTGGGCCAGTAGGGTAGAAAGAAATGGACTTGGAAAATACGATATCAAAAATGTGGTTGCAGCTGATGAATGGGCAGAAAACGTAGACAATAATGCATGGACCAATGCCGCTGCAAAAGCCTGTTTGAATAATGCCGCATTGGCTGCCAAACTCTTAGGGGTAAAAGCAGATCCAGACTGGGCACTTGTAGCGTCTAATATTCCAATTTTAAAATTTGCTGATGGGGTGACCAAGGAACATGCTACTTACCAAGGCGAGGGTATTAAACAAGCCGATGTTAACTTGTTGTCCTATCCGCTAAAAGAAGTGTCAGCGCCAGCAGCTATTAAAAAAGACCTAGAATATTATTCCACTAGGGTTCCCAATGAAGGCACCCCTGCTATGACACAGGCTATTTTTACCCTTTTATATGCCCGTTTGGGCGATGGGGCAAAAGCCTACCATTTTTTCCAAGACGCCTATCTTCCTAACCTGAATCCGCCGTTTAGAGTGATTGCAGAGACAAAGGGAGGCACCAATCCTTATTTTGCTACTGGTGCTGGTGGAATTATTCAAAGTATACTTATGGGATTTGGGGGCTTGGAGATTGGTCCAGAAGGAATTACACAAATCAAATCGGCCCTGCCGCCCAATTGGAAAAAGCTGACTATCACTGGGGTTGGCAAGGAAAAAAAAACCTATATAGTTCAATAAAAAATATTATTTTAGGGCGTTGAAAAAATTGTTTGCCATAGCATTATTGGGCATTTTGCTGTTTAACTGGGGAGGATACCGTTTGTTAACGGACTACCTAGAAGACCGTGCCGATCTGCAATTGGAAGCCCAATTGGATCAAGACAATTATGATGAATCTTCCTTAATCAGTATTAAGGTTCCAACTAATCTTCCTTATTACCACAACAATATCAATTACGAGCGTGTTGACGGATCTATTAATATTCGTGGTGTTGAATACAAATATGTCAAACGTAGAATTTACAATGACTCTCTAGAATTAATGTGTATTCCCAATATGGCTAAAACGGGTATGCAAAATGCAAGAGATGATTTCTTCCGTTTAGCCAATGATTTGGTTAACAATAACAGTTCAAAAAAATCAGGAAACGCGCATGGTCACAATGTCAAGTTTTCTGTACAAGATTATACTGCCACTCCGGCAATTAGTTTGAACCCTGCCATACAGCTAGTAGATGTAGCAGCAAATACCGCTGTAGTGCAACATTTCAAATCCATCTATTTGGATTGTCTGGAACGGCCACCACAGGCTTAATACCAGATGATTAACAAGATTTCAATACCTGCACGGAATAGCAGCCGTGCAGGTTACTTTATTTTTTATTTACTATCAGCTTATTATTTTGATATGAAACATTTCCTGATTGGGATTTGCGCTACCGTGCTATTTTTTGGATGCAAGAACAATACCGAATACAAAACCTATTTGCATAATCCTGACCTGTTCAGCAATACGGTACATGAATTAAATACCGTGGTTATGGGAAATAATTTTCCTCCCATGGTAGCTTCTAGAAACTATGCTTATGCAGCTATTGCAGCTTATGAAGTAGTTGCTGCAACTAACCCAAATGGGTATCAATCTTTGGCTGGTCAATTAAATGGATTAAAAACCATTAACCTTCCAAAAGATACAGTTGGTGTTGATGTGGAACTTGCCGCATTATTGGCTTATATGAAAGTAGGAGAAGCGGTCACTTTTCCTGAAGGCAGTTTGAAGCTATATAAAGACAGTATTCTAGCTATTGCAAGAGCAAAGGGTTTGCCTGAAGCCGTTGAGAAAAAGTCACAGGAATTGGCAGATAGCGTTGGTATGTCCATTATCCGTTGGAGCAAAAAAGACAATTACTTAGAAACACGTGGAGCTGAAAAATACACTGTTTTAGATAGCCCTGGAAGATGGGTTCCTACTCCGCCTTTATATGCATCTGCGGCTGAACCCCATTGGAAAGAAATTAGACCCATGGTCATTGACAGTGCTGGTTTTTTTAATGTGCCTCCACCTCCAACATTTAATATCACGGATAAGAATAGCAAGTACTATCAAGAAGTGATGAAGATCAAAAATGCGGTAGATAGTTTGACACCTGATCAACGCCATATGGCCGAGTTTTGGGACGATAATCCCTTTAAAATGAATGTCACTGGACATGCTATGTTTGGTAGCAAAAAATTCTCACCTCCCGGTCACTGGATGAGTGTGGTTGGAATTGCTGCACAAGTATCAAAAGCAGATTTTGGAACTACCGTTACTGCTTTTGCTAAAACAAGTATTGCTCTCTTTGATGCATTCATTCAAAGCTGGTATGCCAAGTATACTTATAACACCGTAAGACCTGAAACAGTGATTAACAAATATATTGACATGAACTGGAGACCCTTGTTACAAACCCCGGCATTTCCGGAATATACTTGTGGTCACAGTACTATTTCTTCCGCCGCTGCGGAATCACTGACCAGTGTCTTTGGTGATAATTTTGCCTATACCGATTCAACAGAGATTGAATTTGGTATCCAAAACCGTTCTTTTAAATCATTTAGGGCTGCAGCAGAAGAAAATAACTGGGCCCGTTTTTATGGCGGTTTACATTTCCACAACTCTTGCATCATTTCTACCGAATATGGTAGAAAAGTTGGTGCATTGGTAGTGGATAGGTTGAGGATGAAAAAATAAAATCACACACTAAAGAAACCCACAAATGAAAAAGCTCCTTTCTATACTAATCTTATGCCTAATCCTAAAAAATTCAGCTCACTCACAGGGTTGTGTAGCCATTAGGGGTGCAGGCGGTGCCGCATGTAGCATGATGGATCATATGTTTTTTTTTGATGATTTTGGTGACTCATCTGAGAAACAAGGATTCCCAATTTGATTTTTAAACATTAAGTAGTCAAATCAACGCGTTAGTTCGCGATTTTAAATTCTTTTTCCATGAAAAAAATAAAAGAAAAAATCTGCCAATGGCGGAGCATTGCCATATTCTGTCTTATCCTAACTCAATGCTCCCTTTCTGCGCAAACAGATTTGGATGCGATTATGATGAGCAAAAATAATTTCTGTACAGGCCTAATGTACCAACATGGTAGTTGGAACAACTATTGGGAGGGTACATTAAAAAGAGACAATCAAAATTTAGGAACCGTATCAAACAATATGTATGCTGTTATGGGTAACTATGGCATTAGCGGAAAACTAAATTTATTATTTGGTTTACCCTATGTGAATACCAAGGCCTCTGCTGGTACTTTACATAGTATGAATGGATTGCAAGACCTTCCTCTTTGGGTAAAATGGATGCCTTTTGAAAAGCGCGTTGGCCCTGGAACACTTTCTCTATATGGGATTGGAGGATTGTCTATTCCTGTATCTAATTATATAGCTGATTATCTTCCATTGTCAATTGGTTTGAAATCTACCAATTTTTCTTTGAGAGGAATGGTGGATTATCAAATTGGGTCAATTTTTGCAACCCTATCAGGTACTTATGTAGTGAGAAATAATGTGACCATTGATAGATCATCTTATTATACTGACCAATTAATTCTATCTAATGAAGTGGAAATGCCCAATGTTGCTACTATCAATTTTAGGTTTGGATATAGAAGTAGTTTGGGGATTGCCGAATTGGTATTGAACCAATCCAATACTTTGGGTGGTTTTGATATTACTAGAAACAATATGCCTTTTCCAAGTAATCAAATGAATGCTACAACCGCAGGTCTTGCATTCAAATACAATGTATCTGCAGTAGAAGGATTATCCCTAATAGGGGGCACCAATTTTACCATTGCAGGCAGGAACGTTGGGCAAACCAATTCTTTTAATGGTGGATTATTTTACATTTTAGATTTTTCTAAAAAAGAGAAAACAAGTTCTTCTGACAAATCAACAACCAACTAATGAAAACCATACAAATATTAGCCATTGCGTTCATTCTGGCCATTTTCATGGTGCCATTGGGATGTGCCAAAAATATTAAGGGCCGCACAGATGATGCACCCATGTTACAGCCTGCTAAAACAGATATTGACGCAGGAAATTGGAAACCCATTTTATTAACTGGACCAACAGAATTTCCTGTAGCAGCACCTGCCGCAATATCTACTCCAGGTTATTTGGCAGAAATTAATGAAATCAAGGGCTTTCAAAAAAACATCAATAGTGAACAGGAAAAAAGTATTCGGTACTGGGGTGCTGGTGGTGTTTTGCGTTGGAATGAAATTATGCGTGAATTGGTGGCTAAATACAACCTGCCACCTTATCAAAATGCAGATGGCTCATACCCTTTTCCAAGTGCAGCCAATCCCTTTGCATATCCATTGTTCCCTTTTGCCAATCCACCTTATGCAGCAAGGGCATATGCTTATGTAAGCGCTGCTCAGTATGATGGATTAGTGGCAGCATGGTACTACAAAAAACTTTACAATCGCGCAGCACCCTATAAAAATGATGCAACGGTCATTGCCAAATTGCCACAGTCTGATTTACCTTCTTATCCTTCAGAAGACGCAGTGCTGGCAGGAGTTACAGCAGAAATGATGAAGCTGCTTTTCCCTGGTGAAATTGCTTTTATACAGCAAAAAGCAGATGAGCAAAAACTAGCAAGAATCATTTCTGGTTCAAATACGCGAAGCGATATTGAAGCAGGTGAAGCACTTGGTAGATTGGTGGCTCAAAAATTTACTGTACGTGCAAGGGCTGATAGGGCTGGAGCTGCCGCAGGTACGCAAGCAGATTGGACCAAATTAGAAACGGATGCACTAGCAAAAGGTGAAACGCCTTGGTATAGTTTGGATCTACCCAAAAGACCCCCTATGTTGCCCTTATTTGGAAAAGTAAAGCCTTTCTTGTTTGATGAAGCTACTACTATAGCAATAAGACCTGGGCCACCACCACTGGTAAACAGTGATCAAATGCGCAAGGAAACGGCAGAAGTAAAAGACCAAATTGATCACCCAACTCGTGAGAAAACGGCCATTGTTCATTTTTGGGCTGATGGTGTTGGTACCTATGCTCCTCCCGGTCACTGGGATGCTATTGCTGCAGAAGATTTTATTGGCAAAAATTTTAGTGAAGTAAGATGGGCTAGAAATATGGCACTGATTAATATGAGTTTAATGGATGCTGGAATTGTTTGTTGGGATACCAAATATTTTTATTTTAATCCCAGACCAACACAATTAAATCCCGCTATCAAGACTTTGACAGGAATCCCCAATTTCCCAGCCTATATCTCTGGACACTCTACGTTTAGTGCAGCGGCAGCTTCTATTTTGGGTTATCTCATTCCAGAACGCGCGGCAGCCTATGATGACATGGCAAAGGAAGCATCTAATTCAAGATTATACGGAGGTATTCACTATAGAAGCGATTGTGAAGTGGGTTTGACAACTGGAAAGAAAGTGGGTGAATATGCCATTTCAAGAGCTAAGACTGATGGGGCAAACTGATTTTGGTCTTATGATTTAAAATAATCTATAACAATTTTCACCTCGGTAAATCCGGTGTGAAAATTTCAATCAATTACAATGAAACAATTTTTTTTTAATTCTTTACTATATGCGTTTGCTGCAAGTTTATATTGTGGGAATATTTCAGCACAAGAAACAGTTGTGGTAAAACAATTGGATAGCGTTTTTGTACAAACATTTTTACCCAATAAAACATGGTTGCCGGAAACCTCAGGTACCTTTTTGTATAGTGGGAAAAAAACGGAAACAGTATCTTTAATTCATTCAGATGTAGATCTTTCTTCAAAAATTGGAAGACAATTATTTTCAAAAATTCCCGGTGTCTTTGTATATGATATGGATGGCTCTGGGAATCAAGTAAATATTGCTACTAGAGGACTAGACCCACACCGTGGTTGGGATTTAAATATTAGAAAGGATGGAGTTCTTACTAACTCTGATATGTATGGATATCCAGCTAGTCATTATAGCATGCCCATGGAAAGTATTGACCGGATTGAACTAGTAAGAGGAACAGGTTCTTTGCAATATGGGGCTCAGTTTGGAGGAATGCTTAATTATGTTAATAAGCGCGCGGATAGCGCCAAGATTTTTGGTTTTGAATCTATTAATACCGTTGGCTCATATCAATTAATTAGTTCTTATAATGCCATTGGTGGACAATTGGGCAAATTCAAGTACTATGCCTATTTGTACCGGAAGTCTAAAACCGGATATCGAGAAAATGAATCAACAAGTTCACAAGCAGAAAACTTAATGCTGGAATATAGTCCTACAAAAGCTATTTCTATTAAACTAGAATGGGCAAGATCTACTTATTTGTATAGAATTCCCGGTCCTTTATCAGACCCTATGTTTTTAAAGGATCCCCGAATGTCTTCCAAAAATAGAAATTATTTCAGTCCAGAAATTCATGTGCCTTCTTTAAACATAGATTGGCAAATCAATGCGGGTTTGAAATTGCAATTTATTGCTTCTGCGGTTTTGGGTAGTAGAAATAGTGTTATGTATGATAAAGCCGCTAATGTGCTTGATACTATTAATGCTGCTACTGGTCAATTCAATCATCGTCAGGTTGATATTGACAACTTTAACAGTTATACTTATGAGATGAGGTTCTTGAATCAGTTTCAAATATTTGGAAAAACAGCTAATCTTGTTTCAGGACTGCAATACATGAATAATGACTTGCATAGAAGACAATTAGGAATAGGTACAACCGGTTCTGATTACAGCCTAGAACTAGTAAACCCTGCTTGGGGTAGAGACCTGCATTTCAAAACCAAGAACCTAGCCATTTTTGCTGAGGGTAAGGTTCAATTTAATCAACAATTGTCTGTTACAGCAGGTCTGAGGTATGAACAGGGGATTAGTCAAATGTCTGGTCAGATTGGTTATTATCCCATTGATAAAATTCCTTTTGACCTCACTCATCAATTTCCTTTATTGGGCGCCGGTATTCAATACCAATGGAGCAAACAAGCGCAGTTTTATGCTGGTTGGTCACAGTCTTATCGCCCAATGATTTTTAAAGACCTAATTCCAGGATCCGTTTATGAAACAATTGACCCATTCATTAAAGATGTAAAGGGAGATAATTCAGAGCTTGGATTCAGGGGCTCTTGGAAATCAATAAAATGGGACTTGACTGCTTTTATACTTAGAGAATTTAATCGTTTTGGAACTATTGCAGGAACTGATGGTAGCGGAGTGTTATATACTTACAGAACCAATATTGGTAATTCTATTAGTAAGGGCTTAGAACTATTTATTCAGTGGGATCAACTCCTTTCTAAAAATACCATTTTATCCATATTTACTTCTTCCAATATTATGCGAGCAAGATATGTGGATGCCAATGTAAAACAAGGATCCAAAAACACGGATATTTCAGGAAATAAAGTAGAATCTGCACCAGACTTAACATTCAGAAATGGGTTAACCATTCGTTTAAATAAATTTAGCACAACAGTTTTATATAGTTATACGGCAGAAACCTTTGCAGATCCTTTAAATACAGTTATCCCAACTCCTGGAACTGGTGCGGTAGGTTTGGTTCCTGCTTATGGCTTGTTAGACTTAAATGCAAGTTGGCAATTCAGTAAAACATTTAATTTAAAACTCAATCTAAATAATATTACAGACAAACAATATTTTACCAAAAGACCTTTATTTTATCCTGGCCCTGGTATCTGGTCATCTGATGGTAGAAATTTTAGTTGCAGTATTGGAATTAAGCTTTAAGCATTTCTAATCTCTAATAATTGTTTTCCAGCCCCACTCATCTCTAAATAGAGTAGTTGACCCTGTGGAAAATCATTCATTAAAGTCAACGGAAAATAATGGTATTTAAATTCTATGTTGGTTAATTCTAGTCTAAATTCTGATCTATGAAAGATGGGCGCATTTTTCTTTTTTACAACAATGCTATGTAGCACTATTTTAAAATCTGTTTTTAATGCCTGCTTTACTTGGTACAATCCTCTGTAATAGTAATACCCTAAATAACCTATAAAAAATATGGACATAATTGCCAGTGCTAAGGGATAGCTCATTTCTTCCACTAAAGGGTCATTACCTGATAAGGATCTCAAATAAGGAGAGATTAACCAAATGATGATAAAGATGATTAGGTGTAATTTGAAATCTTTCTTAGATTCCCAAAAGCGTGTTTCAAGAAATTGTTTGTCTTGAGCAGTCAATGCTTTGGTTTGATGCTTGTCAATTTCTATCATGGGTTAAAGTTTTGAATCTTATTTTTTTTGTTACTAAATCTTTTGAAAAGTAGCCAAGCAAGAATGGCTAGCAGAATCACACCCCACATTTCTATAGCAAATAAGAAAAGGTCTTCCACTTTAGTCCATCCTATTTTAATAGCATCCCAGATTTTCACAAAAATATTAGGTGTATAGGCTGCTATATCTTTGTTGTTGGGAATCATGGAACGTTTAATACTTTGTCTTTGAGAGAAGACTAGACTAATGGTGCTAAATCTTAATTGGTCAGACAATCCCCTGTCAGCAATTTCAGCATCATCGGCTTTTTCCTTGCTGTAAGCTTCTGTTTCAGCAGATGTTTTTCCATTGGTTTTGTTGGCCCTTTTTTTGGTTAGTTGGTTGTCCAATAATTGTAATGAAACATCATCAGCTTGGATTACTTTATAATCAAGAAAATCAACTAATGAAGCAATGGCATTAAGGGTACTATCAAATTTTCTATTGGGAACACGCAATTTTAATTCATTGCTAAGGATATAGTAAATAGTTTCTAAACTACTGTCTCGGCTTACCTGCAAGGTTTCTCTATTGTCAATACTACTAGAAAGATTGGTATAGGTAACAAAACCGCCTTGATTTCTAACTATTGACTCAATATTGGTACTGGTAGTAGTAACATCCTGAACCTGAAATTTCAATTCCGCTGAACGTATAAACTTTCTTCCATCAGCAACTGGGTTTCCCATAGCATCTGTTGATGCTTTAATACTATCTGGAACATATGCGTTTCTGTCTTCAGAAGTATTTCTCTTCTCGTTGTTATTGCAAGAAGAAAAAATGAGCAATAGGCAAAGAAGTAGGCAAAACGGTTTCATTTTATTGATTGAATGTTAGATTCAAAGGAAAAAAATATAATAGGTGCTTATATACCCTCTATTGGGTATATTCTAGCTTGATTCATCAATTTTGGTATTTTTAACAAATAATCTAGTCTATGTTTTTACCTGTTCTTTTTAGTGTTGGTATTATTCTGGTTTCTATTATAATACATGGTTTGGGGAATACTTATCTGCTTCTTTATCTCTATAAAAAGCAACAAAAAGCCATTAAGAAATTAGGTTACAAATCAGCATTTCAAGTAGTTTCCTTTACCGCTTTATTATTAATGATGCTCCATTTTGTAGAGATTATGCTCTGGGCAATAGTGTATCTCTCTATTCCTGAAATAAGACAATTAGCCAATTTTGAGGAAGCTACCTACTTTTCTATGATTACTTATGCCACATTAGGGTATGGTGATATTGTGTTAGAACCCCAATGGAGAATTATGAGTGGATTTGAGGCAATGAGCGGAATTTTGCTGTTTGGTTGGTCAACAGCCATGTTGTTTTCAATAGTGCAGAAAATTTTATCTGAATTGTTTCAGAAAGTTGTGAACAAAGAAAAGATTTCTTTGTAGTTTTAAAAAAAGCTTAAAATGCATTATTGGGTCAAGCAATTAGTGCCCCCTATACTTCATACACTTAGGTGGTTTAGTTTTAAATACGGATGGAAAGGAAATTATTCCAGTTTTGAAGTGGCCAAACAAAACGCTGGGGGCTATGATGCTGATCATATACTTCAAAGTATTATTAACTCAACAGGAAAGGTTAGGGACGGGATTATTCCATTTGAAAGAGATGGAATTGAGTACGACAAGATTAAAATGAATTTTCCTTTACTTTCTACACTTTTAATGTTGGCTTCCCAGAATGGCAATAAGTTAACCGTTCTGGATTTTGGAGGTTCATTGGGTACTAGTTATTTTCAAAACAGAAGCTTTCTCAAAGGATTGGAAAGATTAGATTGGTGTGTAGTGGAACAAGAGAATTATGTTAATGCCGGTAAGAAGTCTTTTGAATCAGATGAATTACATTTTTATTTTACAATGGAAGAATGCTTAGCATCTCATAAACCGGACATTATTGTATTTAATAGTGTAATACAATATATAGGCTCTGCTTTCCAACTTTTAGAAGAAGTATCAAAAACGGGTATTAAATATTTGCTTTTTGATGCTACTGCTTATATTGATGGTGACATTGATAGGTATGCAATACAACATGTTCCCCCAGAATTCTATGGATTGGATGCATCATATGCTTGTATTTTCTTTAGCAAAACTAAAATGTTCGGTTTTCTACAAAAATATTATGAACTCTGTTTTGAATTCATTTCTGAACCAGATAAATACTATTTAGAGTTAATGCCTTTTCAATATGAAGGTCAGTTGTGGAAACTAAAGTAACTGAGTTAAACAACTTCCAAAATACAGCAACCATAAGGCGGAATAATCAAGTATTCATGGTCATGCCCAATTTCATAAAGCGTTTCTGTCCAATGGTCAAATAACCTATTTCCTCTCTTTCCATGATTCTTAAATGCATACCAAGTTAAATATGCGGCTTGTCCACTGAAATTGAACAAGCAATAAAACTGTTGTTCTTCATTAAAGCGGATAAATGCAGCTACATGAATATTAAAAGGGGTTAACCAAGTAAGATTTTTTGTATCTGAAAAAACCGCATTGTTTTTTCTGATTTGAATTAATTTCTGGGTTGCATGGAAAACTTTTGATTCTATAGTATCAGCTTCTTTAATTTTCTCTACCTTGTTCCAGTCTATGATGGGCCTATGCATCCAGCGATTGTCATAACTTTTTCCTGGGTCGTTTAAATAACCATAGTCATTAGTGGTACCTAATTCATCTCCATAAAATAGAATAGGAAGACCGCCAATTAACATACTCTGAGCCTGCATCAAGTTGATTTTTTGTAGAGCAATTTCTATGGCAGCACTGTCATTGCGATTGATGGCTTTTTCCAATCCGCAGAGCGATGCCAAAGATCCACTAATTCTTGCATCCTGTGTTTTTGGATTCACGGAAAACAGTGCCCCTGAAGCTGGAGAATAGGGTAGTGCTCCGGAATAGTATTCCTTTAAAAATTTTCGATGCTCATAGGCATTAAAACCGGCAGCCCTGATCATGCTATCGTCATAACCCAAACCAATATCATCGTGACAACGCGTATAAGTAATCCAAGAACAACCAAATGGTTTTTGTAATATTTCATGTTGAGCCGCTAGCATAACCCTAGTATCGCCCGTAGCTAAGGCATCCCATTGTAAGGCCATCTGCGTAGCATTGTAGGCAAAATCACATTCTTTAGCAGTAAATTGGCCCGTACCAAAATATTTCATAATCTCTGCTGGTGCTACAATAGCTTCACCTAATAAAGCCATACCCGGTGCTGCTACTTGTACACAGAGTTTGATTAAGCGTAACAAATTATGTGCTTCTGGCAAATTCTGACAACTAGTTCCAATTTGTTTCCAGATAAACGCCGGTGCGTCAATTCTTAAAACGTCAACTCCCAAATTGGCATAGTAAAAAATAGTATCCATCATGGTTACCAATACTTCCGGATTGGTATAATTCAAATCCCATTGGTAATTGTGGAATACACTCATCACCCATTTGTTACACTCTGGAACATAAGAAAAGCTTCCGGGTGCTGATTCTGGAAAAATCTCAGGCATATTTTCCTCAAACTGATTGGGAATATATCTGTCATCATACATGTAAAAATAATCCTGATAACGTTTATCTCCTGCCTTGGCTTTTTCAGCCCATTGATGTCTATAGGAAGTATGATTCAATACTATATCAATCATTAAATACATATCCTGTTCGCGCATAGCAGTTTGAACAGTTTGTAAATCTTCTAAGCTTCCAAATCTTGGGTCCACTTTTCTAAAATCAGATACGGCATATCCACCATCGCTCTCCCCTTCAGGGCTTTCAAAAATGGGCATTAAATGTAGATAGTTCACGCCTAATTCTTGAAAATAGGAAAGCTTGGAGGGTAAGTTTTTTAACCCACCACAAAATCTATCTACATACAAACTCATTCCAACCAATTGGTTACTTAAAAACCAATTTCCCTGTTCTTCTTTTTCCTCATCTTTTTGTTTTAAAGAATCAGGTCTATTGGCATATGCTTTTGCAATGGTTTCTAGTAAATTGGCAAATGCTTCTTTACCCTTGGGATGATTTTGATAAAGGCTTTGATATAGTTGAGCAATCTCTTGTGCGTTGCCAATAAATCTACTATAGAACAAATTGTCTTTTCCTGCAATATCCAGTTGGTGTTGCAAAACTGAGAGAGAGATTTGTTGATGTAATTGATAGTTATACACGTTCAATAAATTTATTCGAATATTTGATTGTTCAAGTGTTTAAAAGCTTCCATCGCGCCAAGCCATTGGCAGGTTCTAGCTCCTGCTTTATTAGCATTAGTAACCATCTTTTGCCAAACTGCTAGATCTAATGCCAGTATTTCTGCCAGTGAGTAATTGGCTAATTGATACAGCAATGCTCCTACAAATGCATCACCGGCACCAGTGGTATCTACTGGATTTACTGGTATACTTGGAATAATGCATGTGCTTCCTTTAAAGCCCAATAAAGTTCCATCCTTGCCCAAAGTGATAGTAAAAATAGATGTAGTGTTTTTTAATAAAGCGTCTACAGCGGCGTCTAGATTTTCTGTTCCCGTAATCAGCATGGCTTCTTCATCACTCACTTTAAAATAATGGCATTGGTTTAATAAATTCCATGATTGCTTTATAAAGGAGGCGGTATTTTCTTTGAATAGCAAATGCCTATAGTTGGGGTCAAAGCTGATAAAAATGGATTGCTTGCTAGCTCTTTCTAAGAGACTGAGATAAGCCTCTTGTAAGGGTCCTGATAAGAAAGCAGTTGCTGATCCAAAGTGAATGATAGAAATATCTGTTAGGTCTATGGCATCTACATCGGCTACTGACAAAAAGCCATCGGCTCCGCGATTAAATACAAAATCCCTTTCACCATCTTCCATCAGAGATACAAATGCAAAAGTGGTAAAATGTTGATCATCTAATAATAGGTATTTAGTAGATACACCAAAATCTTCCATTACTTGAACCAGTTGTTTTCCAAAGGGGTCATTACCCACTTTAGCAGCAAGTTCAACCTGACCACCTAGTGCTGCAACAGCTGCTGCAACGTTGGTGGGAGCGCCACCTGGTTTCTTTAAAAAGTTTTGGCCTTTTGACAGACTGCTTCCTTTGTCAGTACAAATCATATCTATCAAGGCTTCTCCAATACAAAGTATTTTCATGCTTTCTTTTTTTATTAATGTGCGCCAGTTCCACTAATAGATAAATCTTCATCAGCTGGGATTACTTTTTTAATGCGTAAGGTGGCTACGCATGCTATTAGTAATAAAATGCCTCCAAAGCTAATAGCTTTGCCTGGGTCATTGTCCAATACATGGTTTAATACCCAGCCAAATGTGGTGGTTTGTAAAATCATTGGAATTACAATCATC
>NCHJ01000046.1 GCA_002256765.1 Bacteroidetes bacterium 24-39-8 | reverse complement strand
GCACCATTTTTTCTAGTACGGATGGGGCATCAAACCCTTTTTCTAGGTCTTCTTTGCGTTTGATTACCTGAACCCCTTTGCCGTCATAACCGCCTTCTCCAATTTTATGAACCGCAGGAAGAAAGTCTGTCTTGGTTTTAAGTTCTTCTAAGCTATTGGTTATCAAGTATTCGGGAGAAGGTATTTGATGTTCAGCGTAAAATGCTTTTTGGGTAATTTTATTCTTAATAATGCGAATAGCGGCCGGACTAGGATATACTTTTACGCCCTGTAGTTCCAAAGCCTCCAGTGCTTCAATATTAACCGATTCAATTTCAATGGTAATGGCGTCTAAACCTTGGCCAAAAGCTAATACCGTATCATAATCTTGTATACTTCCTACATGAAAATGGTGGCAGAGATGGGCAGCAGGACAATTTGGATCATTTTCCAACACATGGGTTTCAACGGTATAATCAGCCGCAGCTTGTAATAACATTCTACCCAATTGACCACCGCCTAAGATGCCTACTTTCATTAATTGATATTTTGTTAAAAAGCTTTGGAAAGCGCGAAGATAAAGAACCAATCCAATGCATCCTTGTTTGGTTAGTCAAAAACGGTATTTTTGTAATAATGAGACCGGACTATCCACATAAGGTTTTTGGCGATATTCGCATTAGCTATTGCTTGCTCATGGTTGCCCTTGCTATGGATACTTTGTTTTAATCTACACAGCCTTAGATCATAAACGCATTCATTTTTCCACTTTTATTATAATTAACTTCTATGGAAGCAAATCATGCTTTGATATCAAATCATACATCCCAAATAGATTTTTTACCCTTACAAGGAACGGATTATGTAGAATTCTATGTAGGAAATGCAAAACAAGCGGCGCATTTTTACAAAACGGCATTTGGGTTTCAGTCATTGGCTTATGCTGGTCCTGAAACTGGAATGAAGGAGCGCGTTAGTTATGTAGTAAGGCAGCACAAACTCACATTTGTTTTTACAACTTCTTTGAGAACAGATAATGAGATTGCTGACCATGTATACCAACATGGTGATGGTATCAAGTTTCTGGCGTTAAAAGTAACAGATGCCAAAGACGCATGGATCCAAACTACTAAACGTGGTGCAAAGTCTTATATGGAACCCGTTGTATTAGAAGATGCATCAGGTAAAGTGGTAATCAGTGGCATACATACCTACGGCGATACGGTTCACCTATTCATAGAAAGAAATGACTATCATGGTGCTTTTTTGCCAGGTTTTAAACAATGGGAATCGGACTATAATCCTTCAGATACTGGATTGCTCTATGTTGATCATTGTGTTGGAAATGTGGGTTGGAACCAAATGAATAAATGGGTGGATTTTTATGAACAAGTAATGGGATTTCACAATATTCTAACTTTTGATGATCAAGATATTTCAACAGAATATTCCGCTTTAATGAGTAAAGTGATGAGTAATGGGAATGGATTTGTAAAATTTCCTATTAATGAACCTGCAGAGGGAAAGAAAAAATCTCAGGTAGAAGAATACTTAGACTTTTACAAGGGTGAAGGTTGTCAGCACGTAGCGCTTGCCACAAATAATATTGTCCAAACGGTGACAGAACTACAAAGCAGGGGGATTGAATTTTTAAAAGTACCTAGTTCTTATTATGATGAACTTTTAGATAGGGTAGGAACCATTGATGAAGACTTAGCGCCTTTAAGAAAATTGGGAATCTTGGTAGATAGAGATGAAGAAGGTTATTTGCTGCAAATTTTTACCAAACCAGTTGAAGATAGACCCACTTTGTTTTTTGAAATCATTCAAAGAAAGGGTGCTACCAGCTTTGGGAAGGGTAATTTCAAAGCCTTATTTGAAGCAATAGAGAGGGAGCAGGACCAAAGAGGCAATTTGTAGATAATTTGAAATGGTGCATAAGGTTTGATGGCTTATTTTTGAACTCATGAAGTTGCCAATCCTATGCACCATTTTTTTATTCCAGATGCTGGGATTAAAAGCGCAATCTGTATTTTGGGAACAACAACAGTCCTATCCCAAAGTAGCCAAAGCCATAAAAGCAAGAACTGATACCCTTAGAAATCAATTTAAAAAAGCAGGTTTGGCATTTCCACCTAAACAGTTGTATATCAGGAGCTTTAAATTTGATTCTCAATTAGAAGTATGGGTAAAGTCAGGAAATAGTAAGCATTTTCAGTTGTTTAAAACCTATCCAGTTTGTGCGCTTTCGGGGACAATGGGACCCAAGCGCATGGATGGTGATTATCAAGTACCTGAAGGATGTTATTTTATCAAGTCTTTCAATCCTTTGAGTAATTATCATTTATCCCTAGAGTTGAATTATCCCAATGCTTCTGACCAATTATTAAGTGATTCCATCAAGCCAGGATCAGACATATATATTCATGGTGGCTGTTTAACACAAGGTTGTATTCCTATTAAGGATATACCCATGGAGGAGCTCTATGTATTGTCAGCATATGCTCAAATGCAAGGTCAGGATTTTATACCCGTTCATATTTTCCCAATTAATTATGATCAAGAAAAGAGCCGGGAATTCCTCAAAAAAAGCAGTAGGGATGATCCCGAATACCGCGCTTTTACTGATAAAATGAAGGAGATTTTCAACCATTTTAAAGGACACCATCAATTACCAACTATAGGCATTAACCAAAAGGGGGAATACAGGGTTTTCTGAAAAACTAGCTGTCTATAACCATTTTATTGTATTTTCATCTTTCCGTAACCCCTAAGAAACTTGATAATAGCAATGAAAAAGCTAAGACTTTCTATTTCTAATATCATCCTAATCATCATATGCCTGGTGGTTTTGGTGTCAGTATTGGTTTTAAATGCTGTCAATTCAAAAAGCCTTATTTCTTTAAGACAATCTATTGATACTCTGGTGATTCAGAACCCCAGTATTGGACTTTTACAAGAAACCGACAAGCAGTTGTCCGTGGCTGAAAATAATTACCGCATTTATTTAAGTAATTATGATTCTACCCGTAAAAATGCTTTTTTAGCCGGCCTAAGTGAAATTTCTTTTAACCTACAACAAATCATGACCGGTGACGATAGTACCGATTTAAAACTGATTGTTGCAGGACTAGATAAGAAGATTGAGTTAGCCGATATGATTGCCCAATTAAAAAAGATTGCCGATTCAGTTAGTTCAACCACTAAATCTGGTTACAGAACCCAATTAATACAAATTAACCAGCCCATTCAAATCAAGCGCATTGATAAATCAATTTTGGAAGGATTTGTCATCAATAGGGTAGATACTTTAAAAGCAGCACCCAAGAAAAAGAAGGGATTTTTCAAAAAATTAGGGGAGTTGTTTACCAATAAAGAAGAAGCAGCAGCGCCACTTGAATATACCAAAGGTGGAACTTCACAACCAGATATAACCCTGGATTCTACAAAAACTGAAACATCTTCTTTAGATTCTTCTATTAATAAATTATCTGATGAGATTCAGCAATTTTACCAGGGCAAAGTAAACGAAGAGTTTAATGTGCGAAAAAAACTCAATGAAAGTGAGAAAATATTGGCAGAAACCAACCTTAGTATTATTGCTCAAATTGACGCTGCATTAGAAATTTTATTACAAAGAGAATTAACAGCTAGAAAACAACATTTAGAAAATGCGTTAGCTACTTCTTTGGATGCCAGAAATTCTATTCAAAAATTTTCATGGGGCTCATTAGCAATTATTTTAGTCATAGTGGTACTTTTGTGCTTCAATATAATTAGATTGGTTAGGTATGAAACGCAATTGATTGAAGCAAGGGAAAACGCAGAGAAGATGACACAGATGAAGAGTAGATTCTTGAGCAATATGAGCCATGAAATTCGATCTCCCCTTACATCTATTATGGGATTTACAGATATTATAGATAGGATGGAATCTGACCCAGAAAAGAAAAAATACCTACAAGCCATTAAGACAAGTTCTGATCATTTATTGCATACAGTGAATGATGTATTAGATTTTTCAAAATTAGATGCTGGTAAACTAAGATTAGAACAACATCCATTTAATATTTCAGAAGCAATAGGAGAAGTTGCATTTGCTTTCAGTGCTGCAGCAGCAGAAAAAGGGATTCATATAAAAGAGGAAATGTCAATAGCCAAAGACTTGATTGTCATTGGAGATAAGTTCCGATTAAAACAGATTTTGTTCAATTTAACTAGCAATGCTATCAAATTTACAGAACAGGGAGCAGTAACCATTTCTGCAGCTGCTAACCATAAAAATGGTAACCAAGTTTCTTTGAAAATTCGCGTTGCAGATTCAGGAATTGGAATTCCAGAAGATAAACTAGATAGCATTTTTGAAGAGTTTACGCAAGTGACTTCTGCAGATCAAAGTGCAGAATCAAGACGCGCTATCAAAGGAACAGGACTAGGGCTGCCTATATGTAAAATGTTAGCTGAATTGCAAGGGGGTACCATAGAAGTTGCCAGTAAACTAAATGAAGGTTCAGAGTTTGCCGTTTCATTGGTGTATGAAATTGATCAAGAACAGCAAACTGCAGTACCGCAGCCATCTTCCAATAATGGCTTGTTATTGTATACAGACATGCTACATAAAAAAGCATTGGTCATTGAAGACAATGATATGAATGCCATGTTGTTGGGATTATTACTTAAAAAGCAAAACCTAGCTTATGACCTTGCCAAAGACGGGCAAACTGGTTGGCAAATGTTTAATGACAACAAATATGATATTGTCTTAACTGATATTAATGTACCCAAACTAACTGGAGACCAATTGGCAACTGCTATTCGGAATCATCCCAATGGAAAAGCCAGTATGCCTGTGGTAGCTTTAACCGCAACCATCTTACAAGATGATTTAGACGCCTATAGAAAAGCAGGAATCACTGATGTATTGGTTAAGCCTTTCAAAGAAACAGAGCTTAAGATTATGCTTCAAAAACATTTGTTTTCTAAGTCTTAAAATCATTAATACAAAAACTGTAGGGTATCTCTTGACTGTTGTTGTAAAACAGCAATTTTATCTGCTACATGCTGTTCAATTGTTGCAGGAGTATAATGACGGATAGTTAATAGGGTCAATCCTTTTTCTACTTGAACCTCAAAAATACCACTTGCTGCCTGGGCTAATCTGCTAATTTTCTCTGGTTGATCGTCAAGACTAATCATTAATGAGATGGCGCCTGTTTGCATTAAATTGGGTTTTAAATGCATGGTTTCCATTAATCCATATAGTTCCCTCATATGGTGATCGCCAACAAATGAAAAGTCCGTTGTTGTCATAGTAACCAATACTTGATTGGGCTTTAAAACAATAATAGGAGGAAGGTCCTTTATATGATTGTTTTGAATTTGAGTTCCAGCTAAACTACTGTCTAAAAAGCATTTTACATGAAGGGGTATTCCTTTATTCTGTAAGGGTTTAATGGTCTTTGGATGTATTACTTGGGCACCATAGTAGGCCATTTCAATAACTTCTGTATAATTCAATACTGGAATAGAAACGGCATCCTGAAAAACTTTAGGGTCAGCATTCATAACTGCCGCTACGTCTTTCCAAATAGTCAAACTTTCAGCTTCTAAAATATTGGCAAAAATAGCCGCGGTATAATCACTTCCTTCTCTACCAAGGGTACTGCTTTCATTGTCATCTGTAGCCCCAATAAAGCCTTGGGTTATCAATATTGATGATTGACCAATTGGTTGATTCATTAAATGCAGAATCTTTTCAGTGCTGAATTCCCAATTAATATTGGCATCTCTGAAATTATTGTCAGTTCTTATTAAATCTCTTACATCAACCCATTTATTGGAAATGCCAGCTTCATTTAAATAATGGCTTAAAATACAAGTGCTTAACAGTTCACCCAAACAAACTACTTGGTCATAATAATAGTCATAGTCTCTAACGGGCTTATCATGTAAAAGCCATTCTATTTCAGTGAAAAAATCAGCCAATTGCATTTCGCAATCTGTAAATCCTTTGGTCATTAATTGCTGAGCAATGGCCAAATGGTTGGTTTTAATATCATGAAATAGGTTTAATGCCAAATCTTTATTGCCTGCAAAAAAAGCTTCTGCTACTTTCTCTAAAGCGTTGGTGGTTTTACCCATGGCAGAAATAATTACCACCAATTTTTCTGCTTTAAATTCCACTAAAATGGGGCCTAGGTTCTTAATTCTTTCAATACTATTAACACTGGCTCCCCCAAATTTGAAAACTTTCATCAGATTCTTGCATTTTATGATTGCAAATATATGCCAGATCAAAAGCCAGATTCCTCAAAAAATGACTAGTTTTTAAGATGCCCTTGTTATCTTTATACAAATAGGCCATCATATGATCATCAATAGAAACATACTGACTCTGGATGAGTTCACAATCCAGCAGATGCGTCAGTTTCCCAACGCAACAGGTGAACTAAGTTCTTTGCTAAGAGATATTGGTTTGGCAGCCAAAAGGGTAAATGTAGAAGTGAATAAAGCGGGTTTGGTAGATATATTGGGAGATGCTGGAAGTGTAAACGTACAGGGAGAAGACGTGAAGAAATTAGATATCTATGCCAATAACCAATTTATGGGGGTGCTGAAGCATGGTATTAGTTGTGCGGGAATTGGAAGTGAGGAGATGGATGATTTTGTGGTCTTTGATGATGAAGTCAGCAATAACAGTAAATATGTGGTCTTGTTTGACCCCTTAGATGGTAGTGGTAATATAGACGTGAATGTTTCTATTGGGACCATTTTTAGCATTTATAAACGTGTTAGTACATTAGGTACCCCTTGCACCAAAGAAGATTTTCTTCAGCCTGGAATCAAACAAGTGGCTGCAGGATATGTGATTTATGGTTCAAGTACCATGATGGTATATGCCACCAGAAGAGGTGTTAATGGATTTACCTTAGATCCTTCCATTGGTGAGTTCTCCTTGAGTCATCCCAATATCAAATGCCCTCCTGATGGAAAATTCTATTCTGTAAACCACGGTAACTTTTTTCAATACAAGGAAGGGGTAAGAGAATACATTAATGGATGCCAGAAAAAAACCAAGGAAACAGGTGGACCATACACTCAGCGCTATATAGGTAGTATGGTGGCAGACGTTCATCGCAATTTAATCAAAGGGGGCATTTTCATGTATCCTGGCACTCTTGATAAACCTAAAGGGAAATTGAGGCTATTATATGAAGCAAATCCTTTTGCTTTTATTCTGGAAGTGGCAGGTGGAAAAGCTACCAATGGAGAACAACGAATTTTAGAAATTCAACCAACTAAATTACACGAGCGAACAGCCTTATTTATTGGTAGCAAGAATATGATGGATGAATTAGAAACCTTTTTAAATCCAAGTGCATGAAATGGATAGCCTTGATGCTATTGGTATTTTCTCTGCATTCTAGCCTTTTGGGGCAGCCTCCAAGTCCAGAGTCAGTTCAGTTTTATTACAATCCAAGAGGTGTAAGCTATATTCCTGCTTTAACTAAACCGGGATTAATCTATAATGGACAATTGTACAATGGCAAAAGAAGATTAGACTATTTAATGGCACAATTGAATAATCCGCAGTATACCATTTATTATGATCAGTATAGGTCAAATAGAACATGGGCTGGGATTATTACGGTATTGGGAACAGCAACTTCAATTGTTGGTTTAATTGGCACCAATGACAATAGAAGCATTAATTGGTATTTGCTTGGTGGTGGACTAATACTCAATGGAACTGCTGCTGTATTAAATTCAATTGCTGCTCAGCAATTAAGAAGTATTGCTGTTTTAATGGATCAGGAACAAAAATCTAAGGGGATGCAAAAATCGCCCAATAATGTTGGAATAAGTATTCCTTTTAAATAAGTGTCATGGGTAAAATGATCATATCAGTCAAAGATTTGCACAAACAATATGGCGATTTTGAAGCCGTAAAGGGCATTAGTTTTGATGTGGAGGAAGGGGAGATTTTTGGATTATTGGGCCCAAATGGTGCTGGAAAATCCACTACCCTTGAAATTATAGAAACTTTGCGCAAGAAGACAAGTGGAACAGTCATGGTAGATGGATTGAATTTAGACGAATTGCCCAATGAGATTAAAAAAATCATAGGCGTACAATTACAAACGTCAGGCTTTTATCCCAGTTTAAATTTAACCGAGTTGATTCAATTGTTTGCTGGATTATACAATGAGACAGTAGACCCAATGGCTTTGTTAGATACAGTGAATCTAAGAGATAAAGCAAAAGCCAAATACAAGGAACTCAGTGGCGGCCAAAAACAAAGATTCTCTATTGCTACCACTTTGATCAATCAACCCAAGATCATTTTCTTGGATGAACCTACCACTGGATTAGACCCGCAAGCCAGAAGAAATCTTTGGGAACTCATCAAAGATATTCGCGCCAAAGGAACTACGGTGATTATTACAACGCATTACATGGATGAAGCAGAAGTATTATGTGATCGGGTTGCCATTATTGATGCTGGTAAAATCATTGCTTTGAATTCTCCTGATAAATTAATTGATGAATTGGTTGCCACAGGATTTGAAAGACCTAAAGAAGTGAAAAAAGCTAATTTAGAAGACGTATTTATAGCAATGACGGGGCATGTACTTAGAGGGGAGGGATAGTGAAGAGTGAAAAGTTAATAGTTAAAAGTGAAGAGTGAAGAGTGAAGAATGAAGAGTGAAGAGTTAAGAGTGAAGAGCGAACAGAATATTAGAGATATCATATAATAAATCATTTAAAATAGATTCCTATGTCCGTTGACCCACGTTATCCTATTGGGAAATATGAACCTCAACCTTATTCAGAAAAGCAAAAACAGGCTTGGTTATTGGATCTGCAATTTCTACCTGAAGCACTAGAACGTGCTATTAATAATTTAGACGAAGCGCAATTGAATACCCCATATAGGGATGGCGGTTGGACGGTAAAACAATTAGTACATCATGTAGCTGATAGCCATATGAATGCTTATATCCGCTTTAAATTGGGACTTACAGAAAATACACCTACCATTAAGCCTTATGAAGAACAGGATTGGGCCTTGTTGGCAGACAATGATCTAGTGCCTATCAATGTTTCTTTAACCTTACTTCATGCACTACACCTTAGATGGGTAGCCACCATCAAAGATTTAACAGAAGAACAGTGGAATAGATTGGTGGTTCATCCTGCGGCCAATAGAGAAATGAGTCTCTGGTTTTTATTGGGTTTATATGCTTGGCATGGCAATCACCATGTAGCGCATGTTACAACGCTCAGAGAAAATAAGCAATGGTAATGGAGAAAAATTTGAATTGGAAACTCCTTAAACGAGAACAGCTTTTTAAAGATAAATGGGCCGATATTAGAATTGATACCTGCGAAAAAGCAGATGGATCTATTATCACTCCTTTTTATACTTATGCATTTCCTGATTTTGCAACGGCTTTGGCTTTCACCAAAGATGGCCAAGTAATTCTAGAAAGAATCTATAGGCATGGCATTGAACAAACAGATATTGAATTACCAGGAGGTTGTGTAGAAGCATCTGATGCTTCATTAGAAGCGGCCATGGGTAGAGAACTATTAGAAGAAACGGGATACAGATTTGAATCCATTGAATACTTAGGTAAAGTGGCACATAATCCCTCCATTCATAATAATTACATGCACATGTTTTTAGCCAAAGGGGGAGAATTTGATCCAAATTATCCATTGGATTTGGAAGAAGGTGTTGAAGTGGTTTTAAAAAGCTTGGATCAGGTATTGGAACTATTGGATCAACGCAAATTTAAGCAAGCTATGCAAGTAAGCACTTTGCATTATGCCTTATTAAAAATGGGAAAAATGGTATTCAAATAATTGTTTAAATCAGAACTAATGGATTGGAAAATATTAGACTCTAACTATGTGTACCAAGACCGTTGGTTTAGGGCTAGAGCCGATAAATGTTTGTTGCCAGATGGTAGGATTATGGAGCCCTATTATGTGATTGAATTACCGGATTGGACCAATATGATCATCATTACCAAGGATGAGAAAATGGTTTTAGTTAGACAATATAGACACGCAAAAGGATCAGACACTTTAGAATTACCAGGTGGCATATTAGAAGATGGGGAAGAACCCATTGAATCGGCAATTCGGGAAATGCGGGAAGAAACTGGATATGTTTCAACGGAGGTTGAATTCCTATTTAAAATCTCTCCTAACCCAGCTATCAATAATAATACCGCTTATTTTTTCTTGGCAACCAATGCGGAAAAATTAGCAGAAACTAGTTTTGACCCCTATGAAGACTTAGTAGTGGAAACTTATGGTAAAGCAGAACTGCTCAAACTATTAGAACAAAATGCTTTGCAACATGGTGTACAACTAGGTGCCATTTATAGGGCCATGATTCGTTTGGGTTGGCTCAAGGTTTAATTAAAACTAAATTACTTCTGCTACTACAAAAACACTTCCACATACTAAGATTAAATCATCCTTACTTGCATGTTGTTTAGCTGTAGTAAAAGCTGCTATTACTGTTGGGTAGGCATTTCCAATTAATCCAAAACTAGCCGCTTGTTGTTGAAGTAGAGATTCACTCAAAGCACGCGGAATAGCCGCTTTTGTAAAATAGTAAGTAGCATGTTTGGGAAGCAATTGAAGTGCTTTGTCAATTTCCTTATCCTTGACCATGCCAATGACAATATGTAGAGATTGTTTAGCAGTTAATTCAATTTGTTTCACTATTTCCTTTATTCCGTCTTCATTATGTCCAACATCCAAAACCGTTAAAGGATCATCTGAAATTACTTCCCATCTTCCATGCAAACCGCTAAGTTTTTTAACTTGTTTCAATGCCTTAGCAACCAACTGCCAATTCAAATTCCAACCTTGCTGTATGAGTAATTCAACGGAGGTTAATACCGTTAATAAATTCTTGGTTTGGTAATAGCCTGGTAAATCCAATTCATAGACCAATTGATCTTGGTTAAACAACTTGCTAACCTTAACCAATAAATGACCTGATTTAGATTCAAAATCAATTATCTGAAAATGGTCTTTGGCAAAATGAATTGGAGCTTGACAAGATGCTGCTTTGGCCAAAAAAACAGGTTTGGTTTCTGGTAAGCTCTCACCAATTACCACAGGTTTTTCAGGTTTGATAATCCCCGCTTTTTCAAAGGCAATTTCTTCTAAGCGATTACCCAATAAATTCATATGGTCAAATCCTATATTGGTAATGATGGATAGTTCTGGATCAATAATATTGGTGCTGTCTAACCTGCCACCTAGACCTACTTCAATAATGGCAATATCTACTTGCTGTTGGGCAAAATAGTCAAATGCCATTGCCACCGTGATTTCAAAAAAAGAGGGTGAAATTTCTTGAATCAAGGGTTCAATGCCATGGGTAAATGAAACAACATATTCCTCAGAACAAACCTGTCCATTTACTTTAATTCGCTCTCTAAAATCTTTGAGATGAGGAGATGTATAAAGCCCTGTTTTATAACCTGCTGATTGGAATATGGCAGCCAACATATGACTGGTAGAACCTTTGCCATTGGTGCCTGCTACATGAATAGTTTTAAATTTATGCTGTGGATTGCCCAAGAATGCACAAAGGGCTAAAGTATTGTGTAAGTCTTTTTTATAAGCAGATTCTCCCAACTTGCTAAACATAGGAAGGGCACGGAACAAGTAGTCAAGTGTTTGAGCATAGGTCTTCATCAACTGCAAATTAGAAAAGAAAGCTTAACCACGAAGCTTGAAACTAAAAACCAAGGTTCCGTCTTGCTCGCTATCTTTACCAGCATTGAGTTTGAGGGTTTTGGCTTTTTTCAAAGCAATATTTCTAATGGTCTGATTGGTGGTACTTGTACCACTAAGATTAATACTGGCAGCAATAACATTACCATTTTGGTCAACCGTAATATTCACCGCTACTTTGGCATTTTCATTAAAATCATCTTCAAAACTAGGAAGCTTGGTAATTCTTCTTCCGTCTAACCCACTTCTAATACTTACTCCATTACCTGCACCAGACTTGCCACTAGCTGCATTGCCTTGATAGCTGTCTGAATTTGGATTCCCATTGGGATTTCCCTGATCTCCTTTGCCACCAGCAATTCCCTGATTTTTTACGCCATTATAACTGTCGGCATTATTACCACTAGAATTGGTACTGGTGCCACCTTTGAATAAAGCTTTGGGTTTTGGAGGAGCGGAAACCGGAGTTGCCACAGTCTCCGTTTTTTTGAGGGTAGGTTTTGTTTCTACCGTAGTTTTTTCAACTGGTTTGGGACTATTCTTTTTTGCCAAATTAACTGCTTCATCGCCAGTTTCATCGGCTTGTATTTCTTTGGTATTAATGGGTTGATTAGATGGTGGTGGTGTTGGGTTGGTCTGATCCTGGGTAGGTGAGGGTTGACCAGGAATCTCAGGAGCAATATCGCCCAAGCCAGTTTCACTATTGCCCAAGTTTACTTCAATGCCTTCACCCGCTTCCGGTATGGGAATTTGGGGCAATGTCCATTGAAGAAAAAAGAAAGTCACAAACAGCAACAGACAAATCAGCAAAGTAATAATGCTGGCCTTGATGTTTTTTTCTTTTTCAAAACTGAGCTGCATGGTACGGGCATTGTTCATAACAAATGTATCAGTAATCCCATGTATTTGGTTCAATGTTGAAAATTACGCCAGTATTGCCTGCATAATCCACTTATGCACCTAAATAAAGGTTAATTCCTGATTAGGGCTTCAAAAATACATCGTAAGAAAAGCGCAGAAGGGTAGCCATTACAACTAATAAGAAGAAAATTCTAATAAAACGGTTGCCTTTGGCGATGGCCATTTTGGCACCTAAAAAACCACCAATAGCATTGCAAATAGCCATAGGGATGGCCAGTTTCCAAATAATGCTCCCCTTGATTAAGAACAAACAGATAGAACCCAGATTGGTAGCAAGGTTAATCAATTTGGCATTGGCCGATGCATGCAAAAAATCCAAACCCATTAAACTAATAAAAGCTAAAACCAAAAAACTGCCCGCACCAGGGCCAATAAATCCATCGTAAAACCCTATCACCAAACAGATCATCAAACTATATACTGTTTTTTGTAAGGGAGATAATTCCTTATGAGAGAATTGCCCAAAATCTTTTTTAGAATATGTATAAATGGCCACTAATACTAAGACTACTAAGATCACGGGTTTCATAAACCGATTACTCATTTGAGTCAATAACTGAGAGCCCAAAAAAGAGGCACTAAACGCAGTTAAAGCCATCCAACCCATCAGCTTCCAATCAATGGGTACTTTTCTTACATATTGTCTAGCGGCAAAAAAAGTACCACTGAAAGAAGGTAGTTTCAATGAACCAATTACGGTTGCAACGGGCAATTGTGGTAACATGATCAGTGAAGCTGGAGTTTGAATCAAACCACCTCCACCTACAATAGCGTCTACAAATCCTGCTAAAAAGGCAAATAAGCAAAGGACTACTAAGATTTGCCAGTCTATCATTTACTAAATTTAGAAGAATAAAGATTTGCAATAATCAAACCTAATATGACTGTAAGGCCACTAATCCAGTGTATTATGGTTACTTTCTCACCCAATAACCAAACTGCTTCTAGCGTACTAAACACAGGGATTAAGTTGCCAAAAATTACCGTTCTGCCGGTACCTAATTTATGCAAAGCTAGGTTCCAGCACAAAAAGGATATGACAGAAGTTCCAATACCCAAATATAAAATGGACCCCATTAATTCTGCATTCCAAACAATGGGTGGGGCGTAAGATAATTCAAACAAAAAGAAGGGAATTAATAATACCGATCCAAAGAAAAACACAACAAACAAAAAACGAATACTACTGATCTCAATAGGCTTTCTTCTTACCAATACATTGTAAATAGCAAAAGAAAATGCACCAGCCAATACCCAAAGGTCACCCGTTGAAAAATGAAAGGCCAATAACTTTTCCAAACTTCCTTTAGACAATAATAAAAGGATTCCAATAATGCAAATAAGCATACCAATCATGCGCATTGGCCCCATTTTCTCTTTTAAAAAAAGAAAGGCCAATATGCTGGCAAAAATGGGAGAAGAAGTAGTGCCAATCAATGCCATATTAATGGCCGATGTGGAATGACCTGCTATATACACACAAGTGTTGAATAGACTAACCCCAGTTAGCGCTGTCCAAAAAAAATACGCGGGTCTAGACTTGATAATAGACCAATCCTCTTTAAATACTTTCCAAGCAAAGGGTAATAAAATAAGGCTTGCAAAAGACCACCTAAAAAAAGCCAAACTAATGGGGCCTATTAAATGAATCACACTTCTGGATATAACAAAATTTCCAGACCAAATAATGGTGGCTATCAATGCCAATAGGATTCCTAGGCTAATATCTTTTTGAGAATGTTGTTCCTTCATGCTCAGTGCTAGAGATGGGCAAAATCAGATTGGAAATTACCCTTGATCCTTTCCATGGGTGGGTTAAAATACCCAAACTGTACTTTTGGAAATTCATCTTGAATCAATTCCAACATTTGTTTTACGCCCAATATGTCTCCTGTTTCATGAACCCCAATTTTACCCATATACCAATCTGGATCAATATTAAAATTGCGCCATTGGATCATGTTTAAATCAGTGTCTATGATCAGTTTTCTCAATGCTTCATATTCCTCCACACTATCGGTCATGCCAGGAAAAACAAAATAATTGATGCTAGTCCAACCTCCAAAGTCTCTAACCACTTTTAGACTTTCCACAATGTCTTGGAACTGATAATTATTGGGTCTATAATAAGGGGTATAAATATGTTCTCTGGCAGAATTGGTGCTCACCCTAATACTATTTAAACCTGCTTCACACAAGGCTTTTACGGCATCTGGTTTAGAGCCATTGGTATTGATATTGATACTGCCCCTTGGGGTATGTTTGCGAATTTCAATAATTGCTTCTCTAATAGTTTCCCACATGAGTAATGGCTCTCCCTCACAACCCTGACCAAAACTAATAATAGGATAGGGGGCTTCCATTAAATGGGGTACCGTGAACTCTACAATTTCAGCAGCAGTTGGTTTAAATGTCAATCGGTCTTGGGTAGAAAAAATGACTTCTTCTTCAGGTTGAAAAGAAATACATCCTACGCAATTGGCATTACATGCGGGTGAAGTGGGAACAGGACATTCCCATCGCCCTAGGGCAAAATTTCTGGCGGCTGGGCAAGTATAAGTCATGCAACAATTCTCCATCAAATGTTTGACCAATCTATTTTGGGAATAATTTTCCAACAATTGTTTGGTGCCAACTTCAATTTTTTGATCATCATATCCAGCTGCTTCCTGACGAATATCCTGTTCAATACGAACTGCCGTTACATAGAACTTTTCATTATGCCAGGCTGCAGCAGTATAACAGAACAATGGAAGTGTGGGAGCATCTTCTTGGGTTTCAAAAGCTGCAATATATAAACCCGTATGAGCAGGAGGTATAAAAGCAGCAACAGCCCAGCCTTTGTCACAAAGACGCATGTCACCTGTTTTTACATCAATACCAATGCCTCTTCTGCCAGGTAATTCATACAAATTTCCACCCGTAGGTAATTCTATCCAGTCTTCTGGAGGTACAGGAAGTGCATCCCAACCCGCTCTTCCAGTGGCGTATAAGCTGGTATCTTCAAAAATATTTCCGTTGCCATCGGAATAGAGCATATAAGGTGAAGTAGATAAAGACATGGTAATTTCTAAAAAGTGAAAAATAAAGACTTAAACTTTTGGTTGAAGCTTATTGCGGCAAAACTCGTTAAAATCTTGCTCATCTTTGGCATTTGAGCCAGATTGTATTTCTTTTTGTAAGAGTTTGTTGTTTTTGAAATCAATGGTCAATAACCCATCTTTAATGACCACATTATTTAATTCTTCCCAAAGAATATGTTTTTTAGGAAAACTATTAACCACAATTTCTTCCTGATCAAAGGCTAACTCTTCTGGAAATTTAGCTTGCTTTTCAAAGAAACCAGCAATGAGATAGATGGCACAGATCCAGCCACCCTTGGGTAGGTACCACCAACCCAAACAGGCTACAAAAAGTCCTATTCTGTAATAGGGAATCTGTTCTTTTTTGTTTTGAAACAAACAATAGCCCCACCAACCAATAATGCCTCCTGTAGAAAGATAAATAGCCCATTTATTGACAGGCAAACCTTCAAAAAGCGCATAAGTAAAAGCACTCAAACTGATTAACAGTAAGAGTTGACTAATAAAATCAATTAGTCTATAAGAAGGTCTTTTTAATTCTATAACGTATGGGTATAATTTCATCCTGTATATTCTAAACTGAGGGTGATTTAACCATTAAATTACAAAGACGCCAAAGCAAATGCGCGCCTACATTGCTATCCCAGTCATTTTGACCAACGCCAATTTCTACTAAGTCAAAACCAATTAACTGGCGTCCACTATCTAATATCTTTTTAACTAGGTATAGAATTTCTTCTGTTTCAAAACCGCCTTGAACAGGTGTACCTGTATTAGGGCAGTATTTTCTGTCTAAGCCATCAATGTCAAAACTGAGATAAACTTTTTGGGGTAATTGACCAATGATTTCATCGGAAATAGATTTCCATGTTTCGCCCTCATATTGTCTCTCTTTGATAGTTTGATCAAAATAAGTAGCCACTCTGCCATTACTATTGCAAATCAATTCCCATTCTTCATCACAGAAATCTCTTACGCCTACCTGTACTAATTTAACCAAATTGGGTACTTCTTGTAAGGCATTGTACATAATAGAAGCATGCGAATACAAAAAGCTTTCATACTGTTTTCTTAAATCGCAATGGGCGTCAATTTGTAAAACACCAAATTGACCATGTTTTTCAGCCAATGCCTTTAAATATCCCAATGAAATACTATGGTCTCCGCCTAGTAATGCCACTAATTTGCCCTTTTCTAACAATTCTTTACAATGCTCATAGACCCAATTGTTCATATAAGCCCCGCCTTCATTGATGTCTTTGAGAGACTTGGTCATGAATTTATTGTCCTCTACTCGCTCTCCCTTAGAAATATAATCAATGTATAATTCGGCTTCTTTTCTCAAGTAATCACTTTTTAACAGCAATTTCTTGTCTATCTCGCGCATGAAAAAACCGGTTTTCCAGCCATCGTGTACGTCTTTGTTAAAAAGGTCTACCTGAATACTAGCTTTGAATACGTGTTCAGGTGCTCTGGAAGTACCCGCACCATAACTTACTGTAACTTCCCAAGGAATGGGAAGTACTACTAATAAGGATTCTGCTTCATTAGAAGGCAGACCAAAAATATTGTTATTGGGATTGCCAACCGTATTAGGGTTGAACTGATCTAAATGAGGCATGTTGTAAGGCTTGAAAACTCAGTGCAAATTACCTTCATTTTATAGATTCTGCCAATTTAGTTTGCCTTAAACTGTACAAAATAGGGGCTTTTGTAGAAGCTTTCTAGTTTTAACAGTAAAGCCTGACAAACATCATCTTTGTGTGATGGATTTTGGACTACTTTTGCTCCTGAAAACAGAATAAATGAAAAAGACCCACATTGTCATTTTAGTGTTGATTGCCGCCAGTATTGTAGTATTAATTAGCTACACAGGTGATTTGACTACTTACGAGACCATTTCATCTGCCAAACAAAAAGAAGGCAAGTTTGTGAACCTAATTGCTAAAGTTGATAAACAACAGCCAGTTGAATACGATGCAGCAAAGAATCCTAATTATTTAAGTTTTACTGCCGTTGACACTTTAGGTAACAGTATCAAAGTGGTTTATCACAATAATAAACCCACCGATATGGAGAAAAGTGAAAGATTGGTATTAAAGGGAAGGGTTCAGGGAGATCATTTTGATTGTAAAGACATTTTGTTAAAATGTCCCTCTAAATATAAGGATGATCCCAATGCGGCAAAAAACGTCGTTAGGAATAGCGGTAAATAACCCAATTCCAGTTGCATATTTAACATCAAGACTGAATAGATTTACATGAAATATATAGGTGAACACTTATTGCCCGGCCAGATAGGCCATCTACTGACTTCATTATCCTTGGTGGCATCCCTAATGGCCACCATTGCTTATTTTATGGCCAATCGCTTGGGCGATTCCAAGGAAAAAACCAGCTGGATCAAAATGGCAAGAGGGGCGTTCTTTATAGAAACTGTTTCTGTTTTCAGCATTTTTGGTTTGATAATGTATATTATATCTAATCATTATCACGAATATTTCTTTGCTTGGAACCACTCTTCAAGATCCTTACCAAGTAAATACCTGTTAAGTTGTATTTGGGAAGATCAGTCCGGCAGTTTTTTATTGTGGAGTGTATGGCATTGTGTGCTAGGATGGGTATTGATATGGAAATCTAAAGATTGGGAAGCTGGTACCATGTTTGTGTTAAACATAGCCCAGTTTTGTATTGGAACCATGTTGCTTGGGGTATATGTGTTTGGTGCCAAAATAGGTAATGACCCTTTTATCTTATGGCGCAATAGTATGCCAGATCTACCCATTTTTACCAACCCAGATTACTTACAATTACCAAGGGTATATGAAGGCAATGATCTTAATACCTTATTACAGAATTATTGGATGGTTATTCACCCTCCTGTATTATTCCTAGGTTTTGCTTCTACCATAGTTCCATTTGCCTATGCATTCGCTGGATTGATGAACAAACGCCATGATTGGGTAAAACCAGTGATTCCTTGGGCTAGTTTTTCTGCCGCTATTTTAGGATTGGGTATCATGATGGGAGCTGCATGGGCCTATGAAAGTTTGTCTTTTGGGGGCTATTGGGCTTGGGATCCTGTAGAGAATGCTTCCTTGGTGCCTTGGTTAACTTTGGTGGCGGGTTTGCACGTAAATATGGTATACAAAAACACAGGCTATTCTCTGAAAACCACTTATTTCTTTTATATCATCACTTTTACCTTAATACTGTATTCTACATTCCTAACCAGAAGTGGCATACTTTCCGATACTTCTGTTCACGCGTTTACGGTAGATGACAAAAACTTGCAAGCCATTTATGTGCAATTGATAGGTTTTGTTTTGGTCTTTTTTATACCAGCCATGGTTTTATTTGCCATGAATTACAAAACCATCCCTAGTATTCAAAAAGAAGAACAAACGTATAGCAGAGAATTTTGGATGTTTATTGGTTCTTTGGTGTTATTTCTTGGAGGAATAGTCATTATTGCAAAAACTTCTACACCCGTCTTTAATAAAGTGTTTGGCTCAAACATTGCACCACCAGAAGACCCAGAATTTGCGCACAACCAAATCCAGATTTTTGTTGCTATGATATTGGGCCTACTTACCGCCTTTACCCAGTATTTCAAATACAAAGACACGCCCAAAGAACAGTTTGGGAAGAAGATTTGGATTCCAACCCTAGTATCTGTAATAATTAGCTTAAGTATAAGTTTGTTTGGAGAAATCAGGTACGGTTCAAAAGGACCAGTATTCTTAGTGGCCATTCATATTGCCATATTTACGGCTGTATATGCTGTTGTTGCTAATGCTTCTTATATCTGGTTGGGATTAAAAGGAAAGGTAAAAGCAGCAGGTGCCAGTGTGGCTCACGTAGGTTTTGGATTGGTGTTGTTAGGGATTCTAATTTCATCGGCCAAAAAAACTGTTTTGAGTTGGAATACTACCGGTATTACTGTTTTGTCAAAAGAATCTAAGGGTGCCCAGGGCGATCCTGCAGAAAATTTGACGCTGTTTAAACAAGTGAAAACAGATATGGGTAAGTATATGGTTACTTGGCTTAGAGATACCATTGACGATATTGAGCACAAACGTTATTTTGAAATTGAATTTATTGCCAAGGATAAGTCGGATAGTTTTAAACTATATCCCGATGTGATGAAGAATAATAAAGGCATGGAAGGCTTTGCGGCCAATCCATCTGCCAAGCATTACTGGCATAAGGACATTTTTGGATACATCACTTCTTTTCAGGAAAACAATATTACTGATACAACTACATTTAGAAATAGACAAGTAAAAGCTGGAGATACATTGTTTTATGGCAATGGTCTGATGATCCTAGAAAAAGTGGCCATTAATCCAACTGAGCAACAATCCAAAGTTTTACCTGGAGAAGTGTCTTTGTTTTTAAATATGACCGTTATTACCAAAGATGGTAGGCGTTATGCGGCCAATCCTGGCATAGCTATAAAAGATCAGCAACTCCGTTTAATTAATGATACCATTCGTTCTCAAAGCCTTGTATTACAATTTAACAAAGTAATTGATCAGAAAACAGGTAAACTAGAAATTGGAATTAAAGAAAGTGGTTCAATTACAGAATTGGTAACCCTGAAAGTTTACGAGTTTCCATTAATTAATGTTTTGTGGCTTGGTATTGTTGTAATGACCATCGGGTTTGGTATGAGTATCCGACAGAGATTGTTAACAAAAACCAATTTAAAGGCGGTTTAAACAGCGTC
>NCHJ01000203.1 GCA_002256765.1 Bacteroidetes bacterium 24-39-8 | reverse complement strand
ATTCAGACCAAGCCCAACATTATTAGGAGAACGATAATCTGCCGTAAAGGCGATGGTTTTTGGAGAACCAGGCACTTTATCCCATTGACTTCTATAAGCGGAATTGATGACAATTTCTTGGGGTTTCATTCCTGCCAAAGCAGGATTAGCTAAATAGGGATTAATAAAAAACTGCGTTTCAGATGGGTTTAGTTGTTGTGCAAACACTGGAGTTGCATATACAAACAACATATATAATAATACAACTATGGTCTTACTTACATTCATTTTCAATATGCTTAATGTATAATGGTCAGGTATCCTTTTATGGGTTTTACATTGGGCTTGTTAAATTGAATGATGTAGAAATATGCATCATCTTTTAAAGCAACCCCATTCAACTTTCCATCCCATTGATTCCTATAACCCTTTTCTTTATAAACTAATTTTCCTGTTTTATCATAAACCGCCACTTCATTATCCGGATACAATTCAATATTGACAATCATCCATCTATCATTATGACCATCCTCATTGGGTGTGAGTATATTGTTTGACTCCAACGCATAATCCATTACCACACTTACTTTCACTGAGCCGTCTGCAGTATATCCCCACTTATTTTTAACGGTTACCCCAAATTTGTCATCTTTAATAGGTCTAACCACTGGATTCTTGATCATGGCACTTCCTAAAATGGCGGTTGAATTATTCCAACGATATTCAATTGCATGAACTGCTTCTACTTGCAATTGTGTAGTTTTTCCAAGACTAATTTGATCAGGGAAGGCTGTTACTTTTGGAAGAGGATCAATTCCTAATACAAATGTTCTAACCACAGAATCTACCCCGCCATTTATAACCCCACCATTATCTTTAACACACACTTTTATTAGAACATCATTACCAAAAACATCAGGTTTTAAAGTGAATAGGATTCTGTTACCAACCACTTTTAAAGCTTCAAACAAATTAGTTTTATCACTCGTTAATTGTACTTCAAGTGACTGGTTCAAATCAGTTCCAGTAGTCATATTTGAAAGGGCAATTACTTGTTCAGTAATTAGGTTGTATACCCTTATATCTCCCATAGGTGCCAGTGTAGGAACTTCGTTAACATCAATGATTAGAATATGGAATGATTTTTCAAAGAGTAACCCTCCTTCATCTATTGTTCCAATTCTAATTTGATAATCTTTTTTTTGTTCAAAATTAAAACTGCTCTTACTGACCAATACATTGTTTCTAATTTCAAAATTGGCATTATCATTAGACCCAATTCCTGAAACTAGCTGATAGCTATGTGTATCTCCATCATCTACATCAGCAGTGTTTAATAATCCAACCTGTGAACCAATTGGTATATTCTCTAGAATCTGTTGGTTACTCAAAACAATATCTGAAGGTGCAGAATTAAATACCAAAGTATATTTTGCTGAAGCCGCCCCACCAGAATTAGTACCGGTAACTAAATATTGCTGTAACCTATTTTTAACTGCAGCAATTCTTCCTGAAATGATACCAGTTTGATTGTCTAGCTTGATTCCTACTGGTAATGCGGGGCTAATACTATAGCTAACTACTTTACCACCAGTAGATATTGGAATAGCATTTCTAATTGATATTCTAGGGTTGGCAATATCAATATCTGGCTGATATACAAAAGCCGGTGGTATGTCAATTACTTGAATCTTTAATGTTGCCTGCAATCCTACCATACCATCAGATGCTAATACGGTATATTCAATCAAACTTGACAAAACAGTTGGCGTACCAGTGATAAAACCTGAAGTTGAATCAATTGATAATCCATTAGGTAAGGATGGGCTAATACTAAATCCAGTCAATACCCCTTGAACCATTGGTTTAATGGGTTGAATGGTTTTATCGATGGTAAGAATATTTATTAGAGGATATTCAAATCCATTTTTAGGTAATGGATTAACCAACAATTGCGCTTTAACAGTAGCTGCTTCAAAAAAGTCTGTTGTTTCTTGTGAAGCAGTAATGGTAGCAATACCCCCTGATTTTAATGTTACTATATTTCCACTTACGGTAGCTATACTAGCAATATTGATACTATAGTTAATCTTACCAGGACTATTACTAATAGCTGCAATAATAAAATCGGGGTCACCAAAAGTTTTTCTAACATTATTCATACTAATGGTAGGTGTTAGTTTGTTTACCGCAATGCTCACCGTTGCACTAATACTACCTGCTGTATTACTTGCAGTAACTGTGTATATAATAGCTGCAGTAGCTTGGGTAGGTGTTCCAGTAATCACACCCGTA
>NCHJ01000045.1 GCA_002256765.1 Bacteroidetes bacterium 24-39-8 | reverse complement strand
TCGGGTTAGTTTTTTTCCGAGTTGTTCGTACTTTTTCATCTTTTTAAATTTAAAAATTAATCATCAGAATTGAGCATTTATATTCAATCCCGTATTTAACATGATTAATTTACAAATTACAAATCCAGAAAAAGGGCAAGTTTGTGAAGGGTCGTTTTAAGTTTGTGAATGGGAATTCTATACTTTTTTAGGCTTTAAAGTATAAATAATTCGTCAGATTTTTGGGCAAAGTATTAACCTTGATTAACCATTGTGCAAGGTTCATTAAGGTAGACCCCATCTATATTTGAATCATCAAACAAAAATGATTCTATATGAATAAGCAAATCATCTACAGTACCTTTTTGGCCTTGAGTCTTAGTGCTTGCGCCATGGCCCAAACAAAAGATGCACCAAAAGAAAAAAAGTCAAAGGTTGAAGAAGAAGTCATTGTCATCAACGATGGTAAAAAGGGAACCGAAAAAATGACCGTGAGGGTTGATGGTAATAAAGTAACCATCAATGGTAAAGACGTTGACAGTTTCAAAGACAGTGATTGGGAGAAATTTGGCAATAAGAAAATCATTATAAACATGGAGGGTAAAAATGGTTTTAACATGCATATGCCTCCCATGGAATTCAATACAGAAATCAAATCCAATAAAGCCATGCTGGGTGTGGTAACTGAAAAAGTGGAGAAAGGTGCGCAGGTAAAAGAAGTAAACAAAGAATCTGCTGCATCCAAAGCAGGTTTGCAAGTGGGCGATGTGATTACCAAATTGGGCAATACCAAGATTGAATCCGCAGACGGCCTATACAATGCCGTAAGCAAATACAAACCTGAAGAGAAAGTGAGCGTTACCTACTTGCGCGATGGAAAAGAAAAAACCACCAGCGCAGTACTAGGAAAAAACACTTCTGTGAATATTCGCTCCATGAAAATGGACAAGGGCAATTTTGATATTCGCATTCCAAACTTTGAACACAATTTCAATTTTGACGAGCACGTGATGAAGGGCGGACCAGGTAATATTCGCGTGATGAGCTCCAATGGCCGCCCCAAACTAGGCATGCAAATTGAAGACTTAGAAGCAGGCGATGGCGTAAAAGTAATCGATGTGGATGATGATCTTCCTGCAGGTAAAGCCGGTTTAAAAGAAGACGATATTATCACCGATGTGAACGGCAAATCTGTGAAGTCAGTTGATGAGCTTAGGGACCAGATCAAAGACCTAAAACCCGGTGATGCCCTGAAATTGGGTTTGAAAAGAGGCGGCAAAGCGCAAACCATTGAGGTAAAGATTCCCAAGAAATTGAAGTCTGCCAACCTATAATAGACCATTTTAGTTTTCTCATGTTGTACAACCACGCCGTTCCCGGCGTGGTTATTTTTTGATAAAATGGGCCTTTCTGACCGGCTTCTGCCATAGGAAAGCTATTTTTGCAGCCTATGTTATGGAGCGATAAATATCAGGTGGTAATTGGATTAGAAGTTCATGCCCAATTGGCTACCCAGAGCAAATTGTTTTGCGGAGACAGCACGGCTTTTGGAGCTGACCCCAATACGCATATTAGTCCCATTACCATGGGGCACCCGGGTACCCTACCCAAGACCAATGCCAAAGCAGTGGATTATGCCATTAAAATGGGTTTGGCCTGTGGATGCGAGATTGAGAAAGACAATTATTTTGCCCGTAAAAACTACTTCTATCCTGATCTGCCCAAGGGTTATCAGATTTCTCAGCATACCACCCCTATTTGTAAGGGTGGGCTAGTGAGGATTAAAACCGCGGATGGCAGTTATAGAAATGTGCAACTGAACCGCATACATTTGGAAGAAGACGCTGGTAAAAGCATCCATGACCTAGACCCCAATTTTACCTGTATTGACCTTAACCGTGCAGGCACACCACTCATTGAAATAGTGACCGAGCCCGATATTTTTTCTGCCGATGAAGCCTGGCAATACGTAACCGAAGTGCGTAAACTGGTGCGTTGGTTGGGGATCTGTGATGGCAATATGGAAGAGGGTTCTTTGCGTTGCGATGCCAATATCTCTTTACGCCCCATTGGTTCTGAGAAATTAGGCACACGTGTAGAAGTCAAGAACCTAAATAGTATCCGCAACGTTAAAAAAGCCATTGAGTTTGAAGTGGAAAGATTGGCTGCGCTATTGGATGCGGGTGAAAAAATTCAGCAACAGACCCGCAGTTTTAATGCGGATAATGATACCACATTTGCCATTCGTGATAAGGAAGAAGCCAATGACTATCGCTATTTTCCAGACCCAGACTTGGCACCCTTTCATTTAACAGATGCTTTTATTGCAGACCTGCAAGCACAGTTACCCATGTTGCCCCAGGCGCTAATAGCCAAGTATAACCAAGACTATGGCTTGAGTGATTATGACGCGCATCAACTCTGTGATGAATTGGCCAGCACCCAATATTTTGACGCTGTTATCAAACACACCCAACACTATAAAGCCGTGGCCAACTGGATGTTGGGACCCATTAAACAATGGTTGCACGAGCATCATGTAGAGATAGCAGATTTTCCTTTAGCGCCAGCGCGATTGGCGGATTTATTGAATTTAGTAGACAGTGGCAAAGTGAATTTCTCTGTGGCTTCTTCTAAATTAATGAGCGCCCTAATAGACAACCAAGAAGCTACTGCCCTGCAATTGGCCGAGCAATTAAACCTGATTCAAGTAAGCGATAGTGGTGAGCTAGCAGCTTGGGTAGATCAAGCACTGGCTTCCATGCCAGATAAGGTAGCGGAGTATCGCAAGGGCAAGAAAGGTTTGATTGGTCTTTTTGTAGGCGAAGTAAAAAAATTAAGCAAGGGCAAGGCCGATCCAAAAATGGTGACAGCCTTATTAGAAAAAGCCCTGCAATCTTAAACGAACAAGCATCCTCCGGGATTAAACAACCAATATGAAAAAAATCATTTTGCCTTTTTTACTAGCCATTTTGTTGCTAGCCTGTCAAGAAAAAAAACACGGTGCCTTTGTGGTCAGCGGTTTGGTAACCAATGCACCCGAACAAAAAATTCTCTTGCAAGAAATTCCTTTTGCGGGTGAACAACCCATTACCCTGGATTCTGCTACTTTAAAAAAGAACGGAACTTTTGAACTCCGTGCCATGGGTAAGGAAGAAGGGCTTTATCGTTTACAACTGGAGAAAGGCCCAGCCATCTTGGTAGTGAATGATGGTAAAAGCATTCGTTTGCGCATAGACATGAATCATTTTCGTCAGTACCAAGTGGAGGGCTCTGAAGCTACACTGGCCATTCACAACCTGATGGAAGACTATCAGACAAAGGATTCTACGCTCTATCAAACTTTTATCTTGCTAGACAGTTTACAAAAACAAAAGAATGATTCTGCCATGACGGTGGCCCTTGGTCAAAGAGACTTGCAAGTAAAAGGCATCAATAGTTTTATCAGTGATTTTATCAAAAAATCACCCAGCCCAGCGGTTAAATACTACGCCATTGGCCTAGCTTCCAGGACCATGCAAACAGAGGAATTGAAAAATTTGGCCATCGCGTCAGCCAATGATTTTAAAGAACATAGTGGGCTTGCCAAATTGAAAAGTCTGTTAACGGTTCAGTCTGCTACTGCTCCTCCTGCGGCCAATGATCCACTAATTAATAAACAAGCACCAGAAATTAGCCTGCCAGATGTGAATGGTAAGATGATTAGCTTAAGCAGCTTTAAAGGCAAATATGTATTGGTAGATTTCTGGGCTAGTTGGTGTGGACCCTGCCGTGCTGAGAATCCCAAATTGGTGGCAGTTTACCAGAAATACAAGGACAAGAATTTTACCATTCTAGGTGTTTCTTTGGATGAGGAAAAAGAATACTGGCTGCAAGCCATTAAAGCGGATCAATTAACTTGGACCCATATTAGCGAACTCAAGAAATGGGAAAGCAAAGTGGTTAGCGATTATGGTTTTGACGGCATTCCTTATAGCGTATTGATTGACCCTAGTGGTAAAGTCATTGCTACCAAACTGCGTTCTGCAGAATTGGATCAGCAATTGGCGCAGATTTTCAAATAGTTTTTATAATAGCATTTTCCCCGCAGCCCTTCTTAAATATACCCTCTAGCGGGTAGATATAAGGAGGGCTGTTGCTTTATTTTCATGTCCTGAACAGAAGGATATGATCAGTAGCCCCTTAGCCCAAATACATGAGCAGCATTTAGTTACTGCTTTTACAGAACTGCATTCCCTTGACGCTACAGCAATGGCAGAAAGGGAATGGGTCTTACAATTATTAGACGCCAACCAACAAAGAGACCTATTGAGCAACCAAGACCTAGTTGCAGAACTCAAACAGTTTGGAGGTTTTCTTCATTCCATTGTCTTTTCCTTTGGGGCGGGTATGATCATGCGTAAACTGGTACGGCGTAACAAGCGTCTGAATTATATTCTACAATTCAAAGAACTGCAACAGGTGCGCAGCAATATTGAAAAAGGTTCTTTTGCCTATGACACCCTGCTTTTTGGTTTAAAGCCCTGGCAGGTCTTGCAAAACAAATCGCATTTGGCCAACCTGGTTTGTCTAGCCATTTTATTTGGCGATGAATTTATTGATGGCATTGCACAACTCTATGGCAAGGAGGCGGTGCGAGAAATTTTGGCCAACCCAAAGATTGATTTTTCACTGCGCTATAAGCTTACCCCAAACGGTGCGGAACTCTATTATGAATTTGATATTCGGGAGCTCTTACCCAATTGGGTTCTGGATACGGTGAATGAAAAATACGGGATTAGCTATCGCGATTTTTATGCGCATTTATTGTTTTTGTTAGATGAAATGAATCTGCAGTTTGGAAAATTGCAGGAAGATCAAATAACAATTGCAGCCAGCCTAATATGTAAAGTCTGCAATCTCTGTTTTGATACCTACAAAACAGACCTGGCCCAGTTTACCAATGATTATAGCATGGAGGAATTATTGTCTTATCAGCAGCGTAAAGACGATCAGATTATTCAGGTCTTGTTAGAACTGCGTTGTGTACTGCTCAACAAACATGTGAAAACCTATCGGCCTAAATTTGCCAACTGGAGCCTGATGGTGCGCAGTATGCAGGTTTATGATGATCTTCAAGACCTGGCTCTGGACCATGGCTATCAGATGAATTTTGTCTGCTATTTTGCACATCAATTTTTTAAAAAAGAATGGAACTGGCTGCAAGAAAATCAAGCAAAGCTGGCTGCTGTAAAAGGTATGGATCAGGCCATGATGGTGAGCCTGAATATGTCTGCATCAACTATGCTTTGTATGCAATACGCCAAGCATATGGTGCAGGGTAATTTGAGTTGGGTGCAACAAAAAATTACAGGCTATCTCTGGAAGAAAAATTGGTTTGGATGGGACAATGATTTACCCCTAACTGAGAGAGCCGCTTTTGGCGCCATTGCCAAGATGCAAGGAAAAAATGATTTGACCTTGATTGAAAAAGTTCAGTTGCTGCAAGAGAAAATTGTATCTGTTAAAGACCCACTGATCTCAGAAGACTTACGTTTTGCACACCTAGCCGATACTGCTTTTTTGGATCATGAATTGGGCCAGCATTTTTTGTCTAGTCTCTCTAAGAAAGACCGCTATTTTATACAGCAACAATTCTTTTCTTTTCCTATTCAACAAAAAGCGGCACTGGTTAAACGATGGCTTTTGCAATTGGAGCTATAATTGATTGGCTGATTAATCAGAATATACTTAGCTGAATTTCACCATTCAAGATCATGTTGTAGCAGCCCGAAAATGTTCCAGCACAGCCTGATCCCATTTGGCTTTTAGCGATTGCACATGTTTGTATCTGCGCTTATATTTTTTGGGTTTGTGATAATACAATAGCGCTAGATTAATCTGTCTTCTACGCCAATGCCGCACCATTTCTCTGGCCATGATCCTATTGGTTCCTAGTGTTAGGTCATGAAATATTTTTAATTCCGGATAGGCTTTGGTTTGTTCATATACGCTATCTACAATTGTATTAAGCACTTTTTGAAAAGACATCAATGCTTTTTTATGCGCTTTAATAGTATCATATCCAAATTGCTGAATCAGGGCTAGGTGTAGGTCTCCATTAATATGTGCATTCATGCCTAGGAACTGGTATTGTAAACTATTCAAACTATCGCTTTGGTAATAAGCTTTCCAATTGGCGGGAATCTCCTTTCCTTTTAGATAAGCATCATGGGCCTGAAAAAAAATGGGAATAAAGGCATCGTCCAACCTAATGGTAAAATCTTGAGCGGCTGGGTTTTGGGCACTGGCAAATGCATTGGTGATGAGCACTGTTTGCCGGTATAGTCCTGCAAAATGTTTGGATACCCTATTCCCCTTTTCTATAGACCACAAACTATCAAGATAGGATTGATTAAACTTGCGCTGTTTTGCCGTGTCAGTTAGTCCCTGCCCCTTGATTGGAAGAAATGTGATCAGATAAAATAGCAGTAGCAAATAGATTTTCAGGGGCATACTGCAATCTAATAAAACTGGGGTAAAAAAAAGCCGCCCCAATTAAATTGGAGCGGCCATATCAATTAGTACTAAGCTTGATTATAGTTGAGAAATTCTCAAACCAACTTTGGCATAGTTCACACTTGCTTTGATACTTGCATTGTCTACCAATTGTAATACAAGGTCTCTAGCTGTTGTAGAAGAAACACCTGGATTCAAAATAGTAATAGTAATGGTACCAAAACTGCTATTAGCAGGAATGGTTCCTTTACCAGTAATTGCAGTATAATGCGTACCTGCAGTTGCGGTACTTTCACTAGCTACAACAAAGTCAAAATCAGTAGCAGTAGACTTTTGAGCACCAACCAAATTCACACGTAAGGTTACTGTTCCAGTAGCCCTAGTTATGGCAGGTTGAGAAGCTGGTGTTACTGCTCCAGTAATTGGCACGCGTATTAGCATGGCATATGTTAAACCAGCCCCGTTTGCATTCCATGTAGTGGCGTCAAATTCAACCACAGCATCTTTATATACGGTGAGCTCATTCTTTACGCAACCCGTTAGGAACAAGATGCATAACAATATGGAGGATGTGAGTATTTTTTTCATGTTTCTATATTTTAATATCCAGCATTTTGTTTCAGATTTGAGTTACCGTCAATATCACTTTGAGGCAAAGCAGGAAGTATACGAGTATCAGTAAATGCAACAGTATTGTAATGTGGTGCTTTTACCAAATCCCTACCCAAACGCTTCAAATCAAAGAAACGATGTCCTTCAAAAGCAAATTCAATTCTACGCTGACGCAAAATCTCTTCAAGCAATTGAGGCTGAGTCATAGCATTATCAGCAGTTTCCTGAGCAGAACCAGTATAGTCTGTATACCTTCTAGCTTTGATGGCTTTTAAGTCAGATAATGCACCGGCTAAATTCAATGCTGCAGAACCTGCAGTAGCTTGTGCTTCAGCACGGTTTAATAAAGCTTCTGAAATTCGGATTACAGGAACGTTATCTAAATTGATGGTACCATTTTTTCCAATATACTTGGTACACTCCACTTTAATATTGCCACGTCCAGCAGTTCCTGGTTCAAACATCAGGTTACGAACATCTGAAGTTCTTGAAGCTATAGTATGGGTCAATCCAAATACCGTAGTGGTATTACCGCCTGTTAAGGTGATTCCTAAATCATTCAGCATAGTGATGGTAGGTACTACGTCTCCAAATCCACCAGTTGCTGCTTGGTTACCAGGGGTTACCAATGTAGTAAAGGAAGTTTGCAATGACTCGTTTACGCCAATATTCTCTGCAGGAGTTGCAAAACGCACTTGAAACAAAGTTTCAGTATGTGTTTCTCCCCTCCATTGTGCTACATAATTAGCAGTGGTTGCTAATTTGCTACTTGCTAAAGTGATTACCGCGTCAGACCATTTTTTTGACTCTGCATAATTTTTAGTATATAAATAAACCCTAGACAATAAAGCCTGAGCTGCCGCTTTATTGGCAACATTTACACCCAATCCAGGAAAAGTTAATCTAGTTTCTGCTGCCAACAAATCTTTCACAACTTGTGCATATACATCATCAATAGGTGCCCTAGAAGGCTTCCATGCCAAAGCATCACCTGAAGTGGCAATTCCAGTTGTTGATAATGGCACACCACCTCTGTCTTGTGATGCTACTACTGCACCTGGTATATATCCGTATACCCTAATCAAGTTAAAATAATACAATCCGCGGAGGAAGTATAATTGACCTAACCAACGATCATTGTCTGCAGTTGTTGGGGCAGGAGAAATTGTACCGCTTCCAATAGCAGCAATGGTATTGTTGATTTGATTAATGGCTGCATAAGAAGCAGACCAAACGGTACCCGTAAAATGTGCGCCTTGTACATTGGCCGCTTCATTGATTAATCTACCTGATTTATTGGTTGCAAATCCGTTATCTGCTAATACTTCTGGAATGGCAACTAAATCTCTGCCATACATACGAGCAGATTTTAAAGTGGCATATGCAGAAGTAATGGATGCATCAATGGCATTTTTAGAGGTAAGGGCGGTTGTTGCTTCAATGGATTGTCTTGGAAAAATTTCCAATTGTTTTTTACAACTGGAAAAAACTACTAGCAAAGAAGCTAGCGCTAATCCTGTTTGATATATTTTTTTAGTATTCATTTCTGATTCGTTTGTTTATTAATAATTAGAATCCAACCTGAACACCCACGGTGTAGTTCTTAGTCTGTGGAACAATACCAGTGGCTGTACCTACGAATTCAATGTCATAACTGAACCAATCACTGGCTGTCCAGAGGTTGGTACCTTGTACATAGAAACGGAAACTGCTTAATCCAGCTTTCTTTACCAAAGAAGGTGACAGGTCATAATAAACAGCTACGTTTTTCAAACGAACATAATCAGCCTTAAAGAAAGTTCTTGTTCCACTTTGCGCCGCAGAACCTTTTGCCTCTGTACCTGATGTCAGGTATCTAGGAAAAAAAGTAATCTGACCAGGTGTAGTCCACCTATTGTCATATGCTTGCTTTAACACATTGATACGCGCAATGTTCTCCATCATGAAGTTAGCCTGACCATCTGATGTATATCTACCGTATTCATATTGGAAGAAAAAGTCAAAAGTAAAGTTCTTAAATGTAAGACTGTTTCTCAAACCACCTTGGTACAATGGCGTATTTTGTGGTCCAATGATTTTGCGGTCTTTGGCCAAAACTTGGTAAGTTAAATTACCTAATGTATCGTACCACATAGGGCGTCCAGTGGCTGGGTTAACACCAGCAAATTGCTGTGTAAATAACACACCCAATGGTTGACCAACTTGTACTGAATTGTCTCCAGGTAAGATTTTCAATCCACCATACAATTCTTTTACTTCATTTCTGTTATATGCAAAAGTGAATGCTGCATTCCAGTTAAAAGCTCCTGGTTTTTTAGCTTTGATGATGTCAGCACCCAAGGTTAATTCAATACCTCTGTTACTCAAACGACCAACGTTTGAAGTAATAGAACTAAAGCCAGTGGAAATTTGGATAGGCTGAGAAATCAACAGATCCCTTGTTTGTTTTTCATATACTTCAATACTACCTGTTACACGGTTGTCAAACAAACCAAAGTCCAGACCCAAGTTGGTTGTGATATTTCTTTCCCATTTCAGGTTAGGGTTTGCCAACTGTGAGTAAGCAATACCAGATCCACCATTATAGATACCCCCTCCGCCATATAGGCCCAAGGCATCAAAGTTGCCAATTTGGTCATTACCAGTGCTACCATAGCTAGCACGCAATTTTAATGAGTTGATTACTGTGGAATTTTTCATGAAATTTTCTTGGTCAATATTCCATGCACCAGATACTCCCCAGAAGGTACCGTATTGGTTATCAGAACCAAATCTTGAAGAACCATCTCGGCGAATAGTAAAGGCAATCAAATATTTCCTATCAAAACCATAGTTTACTTTACCAAAGAATCCGTTTCTACGGAATCCAGTGAAGAATTCACCCACAGACGCTGGTACGGCAGCGTTTTGTAATGAAGTAAACTGGTAAGTTGGAAATCCTTGTCCGTTTGCAGTAATACTTTCATTATTTTCTCTTCTCAATTCAAAACCAACCAATCCATCCAAACGGTGTTTGGTACCAAAGGTTTTATTGAAGTTCAAGGTTTGGTAAGAGTTGATATTGGTATTCCAGTTGCTTTGAACGTTTACGTTTCCTTTAAAGTTGAAACCATCAGCAGTTCTAGCATCACGTACGTTTTTACCCTGGGTTAGACGATAGTCCATACCTACTAATGCTTTGAAAGATAACCAACTATTGATTTTGTAATCTAAAGTTACATTACCAATAATTTGATTGGTTCGCTGATAGCCACTGTTATAATCATTTACTTGAATGATATTCTGGTTTAAAACACCTATTAAGTTGGCCGGAGTTTGACCAGGAACACCATAATAAGTACCGTCCGCATTATATATAGGGTTCACAGGAATCAATCCTGCAGCTGAGAACGCTGGGCTACCTAAGAAAGAGCCACTGGTTGCAAATGGATTGTTCTGGGTAAATGAACTTATGTTTACACTAGAACCTAAAGTCAAACGATCGGTTGCTTTGTTTTGAATATCAAAACGCAAACCAGCACGTTTAAAATCGGCCTTGGTTACATTAGCTTCTTGAAAAGAATAGTTACCAGCTATACGGAAAGTGGTTTTATCGTTACCACCACTGGCACTTAACTCATAATTCTGAATAGAACCTGTTCTAAAAGCCGCGTCTTGCCAATCATAAGTAGGCAAAGCAGCTGCTGCTGCTTTAGCTTGATCCGATGTTAAAGTTGCGGCATTGGGAACCCTCAGTTCATTTAAAACAGTTCTTAATACTGCTAAATTGTCCCAAGGCAGGTTATTACTATTACCATAGGCTTCTGCCCTCATTTGAAAATACTCCTGAGAATTTGACATTTCCAGTTTCTTCATCAATTGTACAGAACCCATATATACATTGGCATTGAATTTGGTTTTACCCGCTTTACCTTTCTTGGTAGTGATGATCACAACACCATTAGATGCGTTTGAACCATAAATAGCAGCAGAAGCAGCGTCTTTTAAGATATCAATGGTTTCAATGTCGTCTGGATTTAAGAAAGCCAATGGGTTATTCTGGGTAAAGTTTCCGTCAGAACGAGTGTTAATTTGAACACCATCCACAATATACAATGGATCATTACCAGCTAGGTATGATCCCTGACCACGAATTCGCACGTTGATGGCACCACCTGGCAAACCATTATTTGATTGCACTAATACACCCGCAGCTTTACCTTGCAAAGCTTTATCCAAAGATGCGTTTGGCAAATTTTCAATTTGAGCTGCTTTAATAGAAGAAATCGCGCCAGCCTCATCCCTTTTCTTACGGGCTTGGTAACCGGTTACCACTACTTCCTCCAATGGATCCACTTTTTTCTTTAATGAAACGGCATAAACAGATCCACCGTTCAAACTAATTTCCAATGCATCAGATCCTACATAGGATACAATAATGGATTTAACACTAGGGGCTACCTGAATAGAGAAAGATCCATCTGCTTTTGTTAGAATTGCAGTTTTGGAACCTTTCGCCTGAACAGATGCACCTTCCAACAATTTGCCGGTCTCGTCAGCTACTTTTCCTGTAATGGTCCTATTCTGGGCCATCAAGGAAGAACAAGCTAACACCATGCACAGGAACATCGTGAGTACTCTTCTCATAGTTTAGTTTTTTGTTTTTGGGGGCGATTGTTAAATAACAAGACGATAACAATTAAGACATTGGTTTGTTGACTTAAGCTGCAATAAGTGAAATTTAAACAAACAAGTGTTATTATTAATATCTAAGAGCTTTACTTAAGTGTATTTAAATATTAATGAAAAAATACTTATTATTTTTTTCTCCCTTATTACAGTAAAAAAGCGCAATAAACTGCTGATTTACCGTCATTTCTTGCTGGAACAAGGGTTAAAATTAACTTAATCAGGGATTCTGCGGTTTACTAATTCAGAAAAAAACCAAAATAATGATGAATGGTATTTATTGAAAAAGGCATCTTCTGTTAGTTATTTTAACAATACTTTTTGAATGGATGAATCAATACGCCACTATAAGGGACTAAAATGCAAAAAAATTGATCAAGGATTAATCATTATTTTTTAACAGTTCCTTTACTATAAAAGCTGTTGATTAAAACGGGTAATAATACCAAATTGGTCAATGTACCAACTACTAAGGTTAAAGATGTAAGCCAACCCAAGGCAAAAGTTCCACCAAAATCACTTCCGCAAAAAATGATAAACCCAGCAATCAACACCAAAGAGGTATAGATAATGCTTATCCCAGTATGGCGAATGGTTTGTACCAAAGTGGGGGCCACTTTAAAATTCATATGAGGCAATTCCTGCTTATAGTTGATTAAAAAACGGATGGTTACGTCTATGGCAATACCCAATGCTACGCTAAAGACCAATACTGTACTTGGCTTCAACGAAACACCTGCCCAGCCCATGGTTCCCGCAGTAATGACTAATGGTATCAGATTGGGTATTAAGGAACAAACCAAGATTTTAAAAGAACGGAATAAATAGAGCATACAAAGGGTGATCAATAAAAAGGCCCAAAAAATGCTTTCTTTTAACCCTTTGATTATAAATGCAGAACCTTCTAAGAAAGTCACACTGCTTCCTGTAAAGGTTACATGATACTTAGTAGAATCAAAAATGCTTGCCGATTTTTTTTCCAAATCGGCTATCAATACTGGCAATTTAAGGCTACCAATATCTTTCATGTTTACACTAATCCTTGTTCTTTGTTGATTGGAATCTACAAACTGGCTGATCAATTTGATAAACTCACTATTGCCATTATTCTTATTACTACTTCTCAAAGCAGTTGAAAGTGATGCAGGTATTTCAAGGGGTAGCACATAACTAGCAGAATCACCCCCATAAAATCCTTGATTGGCAAATTTTAATGCTTCTACAATACTCAATGGTCTTGCCATTTCCGATTTGCTTTTGGCATAATCACTAAACTCCTCAATATCTAACATGGTTTCCATTTTTAGGGCCCCACGGCTTTTCTTGGCGTCTATTATGATCTCTAATGGCATTAATCCTTGGAACTGTGTTTCAAACCATTTGAGGTCTGTATACAATTTGTCTTTCTTTGGAAGATCATCTACAATAAAGCCCTCACTCTTGATTCTGAAAATACCCAAGACTGCTATAATGGTCACAATGGCCGTGATGCCATATACCCAATTGGCTTTTTTGAATGTCCATTTTTCAATTCTCACCAATACTTTTTCTAAGAACTTATTATCCAAATAACGGGTATGTTTGGGTAAAGGTGCTGGCAAATAACTCAATACAGCTGGGATGAATAATAAAGAGATGAAAAACAGGGCCATAATATTGATTCCTGCTACTAAACCAAATTCTTTTAATAACGCACTTTTGGTAAAGGCAAAAACCGCAAACCCAATAGCAGCGGCTATATTACAAAACAAAGTTACAATACCCATTCTTCCAACCATAGTTATCAAGGCCTTGTTCTTGTCTGGCAATTCTCTATAAGTAGTATGGTATTTATTTAAAAAATAAATGCAATTGGGAATCCCTATCACAACTACCAGTATTGGAATTAAAGCTGTGAGCAAAGTAATTTTATAGCCAAACAAAACAATGGTACCCAAACTCCAAACCACACCCATTAACACCACAGCTAAACTCATTAGAACCGCACTAATGGATCGGAAGAACAAGAATAAGGTTAAAGCTGACAATAGCACTGATGCTAATAAAAAAATATTCATCTCTTCCTTAATCCTATTGCCCATTACGGTACGGATATAGGGCATGCCACTTTGGAAAATAGTAATCTGATTGGCTTTTTCAAAAGCTGTTACTTTTGCAACTATATCATTTACCAGTCTAGTTCTACTCTTACTATTGATGGTGTCTTTGTTAACACTAACACCCATTAAATAGGCATGGGTTTCAGGATTGTACAATAAGGTTTTATAGAAAGGCAATGATTCAAAAACGGCCCTATCACTGTCTAATAAAGCTTGATTGGCATAGGGATGATGGAAGATTTTTTGTGGCGCCAGTTTACCGGTTGCAGAGTCCGTTCCAAGTGTTACTGTTTCTGGGATACTTAATACTCCCGTAACACCGCTAACCGTTTTGAGCTCCTTGTGTAGGTCAGAAACTTTATTAAATAATTCTTTGCTAAAAAAAGAGTTGGACTCAATACCCAAAACAATGGTATTCCCATCGGCCCCAAATTTTTGCAAGAAGTTTTGATAGTCTACATATTTTGGATTGTCCGTTGGTACCGCTCTGGTAAAATCATAACTCAATTTTACCTGGGCAGCATAATAACCCATGATGGAAGTTAAAACTAGCAGGGTCAATAAAGCGGCCAAACGGTTTTTGAGTATTTTTTTACCAAGACTATACCACATAAGCTTTGAAATTGACCGCAAAGAAACGGATAATTCTTGGTTTTATGGGATTGTAAAGGCTTTGTGCTAGGGGGCTTTAACCAGATTTTATGGTATCGTCCTTTTTATTATCTTACAGTTATGAACCCAGTAAATAGCCAACATATTCGCCAAATCAGCTTTTACATTCTGCTGGTTTTTTTGGCCGTCTTCCTATTTCTGGAATTATCTTCTTTTCTACCAGCGCTACTAGGTGCCATTACTTTCTATGTTCTCATGCGCAACAGGATGCAAAGATTGGTGCACGAAAAAAAATGGAAACCAGGTATGGCTGCCACGGTTTTATTGTTACTTTCCTTTTTGATTGTACTTGTACCCGTTGGTTTATTTATCAATATTATTTCTGCTAAAGTGAACTATGCCGTACACCATTCCAACCAGGTAATGGACACACTTAGACAGATTATTGTTAACCAAGAGAAGTATTTCAACGTTGAAATACTCAATGAAGAAAATACCAAGAAAATCAGTATGGCTTTGGCCAATTTTCTTCCATCTGTAGTGGGTGCTACTGTAAATTCAGTAACCACTATAGTGATGATGTACTTATTATTATATTTTATGTTAGTAAGTAGCAAATCCATGGAAACATGGCTTCAAACCTATATTCCTATGAAGGAGCGCAATGTTTACCTGATAGGAAGAGAATTGAATAAACTAGTCATCTCAAATGCTGTAGGAATTCCCTTAACTGCCTTAGTTCAAGGGCTTGTTGCATTGTTGGGTTATTGGGTGGCGGGGGTTCATGACCTTGGATTTTGGTTTGTTTTTACTTGTATCACTTCTATGGTTCCTATGGTAGGCTTGGGAATGAGTTATATTCCAATCAGTATCTTATTATTTGCAGAAGGCGAAAGTACAAAAGCTGTTTTGCTGATTTTATACTGCGCATTAATAGTAGGTTCCGCGGACAATGTATTCCGCTTTGCACTTCAGAAAAAGCTAGGTGATGTACACCCACTTGTGACCATATTTGGGGTGATTATTGGACTCAAAATATTTGGTTTTATTGGCTTGATATTTGGCCCCATATTGATTGCCTTGTTTATTCTACTGATTCGAATCTATGTTAACGAATTTAACCATGTAGATAGTTTTCCCAATAATGATCAAATAGAAAATTAAGCTAGAATACAAACAAATAGGCAAAGACCTGACAAGCAACACCCACCAGTAAACCTGTATAGATTTCTTTATTGGTATGATCACTTACTAAGAATCTTGCTGTACAAACAATTCCTGCCAGCAAAATAGCCATACTGATCATTCCTCCCAATGGGGCCCCATAATGCAAAGCAAATAAGACAATAGCGCTTGCTCCTCCTCCAACGGCCATTCCGTGCAAGCTAATTTTAAAATAATTGTTGAGCATTAGTCCAAAAACTGTTGCTAGAAAAATACCCATGAAAAAGAATTTCAAGACAATGGGTTGGTCCTGAAAATTGCGGCTCAAATAATACATCCACCAGTAAAAAAACATACTGATGACATAAGGAACAATTCGCTCTTTTTGGGTGCGTAGATAAATACTATTACTGAAACCCAATCGCCATAGCAGAAAAACCGCAAATGCTGGAAAAAAAGCGGTTAGCCAGAACACACCAAATAATCGCATTTTCAACTGCCATTCCGTAATACCTGCAAATTCATAAGGGAACTGCCACATCAAGAAAAGAAAAACATAGGTTGGAATGAAGATGGGATGAAACAAATAAGAGATTAGTGAGGCTGCTCCCTTTAATAATTTATTACCTGTTCCAATTGGTGTATGAATAGTTTGATCCATGTTTTCTTTTATAATTCCTTACGCAACCTTGCAACCGGTACATTGAGCTGTTCACGGTATTTGGCAACCGTTCTTCTAGCAATATTATACCCTTTTTCCTGAAGCATATCTGTTAACAGTTCATCGCTGAGTGGTTTGTGCTTGTCTTCTGATTCAATCATATTGCTCAGAATCTTCTTTACTTCTCGGGTACTTACTTCTTCTCCACTATCCGTACTCAGTGATTCTGAGAAGAAAAATTTAAGTCTATAAGTACCAAACTCAGTTTGTACAAATTTACTGTTGGCCACGCGGCTAACCGTACTAATGTCTAATCCGGTAATCTCAGCAATATCCTTCAAAATCATGGGGCGCATGGTGGTTTCATCGCCCGTTAAAAAGAACTCTTGTTGATGACTGATGATGGCACTCATGGTATTAATCAGCGTTTCTTGCCGCTGTTTAATCATGTCTATAAACCATTTAGCAGAATCAATTTTTTGCTTGATAAACAACACAGCTTCTTTTTGTCGTTTGTCTGTTTTGGAACCTTTTTCATAGTCCTTTAACATGTCTCTATAACCTTCACTTACGCGAAGGTCAGGTGCGTTTCTTGAATTTAGTGTAAGCTCTAGTCTTCCATTGTTATTCAAGACAAAAAAGTCTGGGATAATATAGGTCTCCGCCTTATTGATTTCTCCAATATTGCCACCGGGTCTTGGATTCAGCTTGATAATCTGGTTAATGACTTCTTTGATTTGCTCATCTGTCAAATTCAGGTTGCGCTGAATTTTCTCGTAGTGTTTCTTGGTAAATTCTTCAAAATATTTACTTAAAACCTGCACAGCTAAAGCCACCGATTTACCTTCTCCTATTTTGCGCTCTAATTGCAATAACAAACATTCTTGCAAATTTCTGGCACAGACACCTGGCGGATCAAATTGTTGTATCTCTTTTATTAGGGCTTCAATTTCTTTCTCTTCTACCATCATGCTTTGTCTAAAAGCAAGGTCATCTGCAATTGAACTCAATTCTCTTCTTAAATAACCATCGTCATCCAAACTTCCCACAATCTGCTCTGCAATTTTAAAACTGCGTTCGTCCAATTCCAACATCCCTAACTGGTCAATGACCATCTCATGAAAACTGGTCTCCACCCTAATGGGGATTACTTTTTGGTCATCCATTTCTGGATAATTATCATCCCTGGTTTTGTAGTCCGCAATTTCACCATCGTCGTCCACAATGTATTCTGTCATGTCTGCGTTCTCATAATCCTCCTCACTACCGTCCATGGATTCATCCGTGGGGCTCTCAAAATCATCTTGTGAATCTTCTCCAAACTCGTCTTCATGACCCTCTTCATCCATTTCAAGCGCCGGGTTCTCCTCTAATTCTTCCTTGATTCTTTCCTCTAAATTAGCCGTAGGTACTTGCAACAGTTTCATCAACTGTATCTGCTGAGGAGACAGTTTTTGTAATAGTTTCTGTTGAAGGGACTGGCTTAAAGACATTTTTCCTTGTTTGTTCCGCTCTTTGACGCCCAATTATTTATAGGCAATCATTAACTTATTCGGCTGTAAATTTACATACAAATAAAGCTCAGTAGCACTTGAAACGAATTTGTTTGTTTGTGAATTTATTCCTAATTATCGCGGTTGCAAGTACCGCCCAACAACTCATTCCCAAGAGCAAACCCATTGGTGCTGATAGCCTCAAATATTATTCACCCCGAATTATTCCAGCGAATATCTACAGCAAAAATTTGGCATTTTTTTGCAAAGCAGAATTGCAATTAGAAAAGCGCACAAAAATCCCCTTCCGGTTCCGTTTAGGAAGTATGGATTATGTAGATGCCCTTGAAGGCAAGAAAAAACGTTAATGCTTATTGCTGGGCCAATACTTTTTTAATGGCTGCGGCCATTTTCTCCCCTTTTTCTTTCAGCTGTTCTTCTGTCCAAACCAAACTCATAGCAGTTGAAATACAACGGCTCATCACAGCATCACTTGCAGGAAACTGTTGTTGCTGCAAACCAAGCAGGGCTTGCTTTTGAGGCGCACTAATACCATTTAAAGTAGTAGCATCTTTTAAGTGATCCCACTTACTGATATAGTGCCAGTTATTGACAAACCAGTAAAAATTGCCTGCCATAATTCCTTGCTCTTTGAACTCAGCTACAACCGCTTTGGTAATGGCTTCTGAAGGCAAGAACCAGCTCAAAAAGCTGCAACTATCACCCGCTTCATCAGGTACTTTTCTAAAACTTATTTCTGGTATGGCTTCTAAATAAGCCCTTAGCGCTTTATTATTTTTCTTTTGGATGGCTAAGAACCCGTCAAGCTTTCTAATCTGTGCCAAACCTACGGCTGCGTGCAATTCTGAAATTCTGAAATTGTATCCAATAAAGGGATGCAAATCAGCCCCCCTGTCTACACCTAAGTGATCATGACCATGATCTGTATAGCCATCACTTTTGACAAAAATGTCTTTTAAATTGGTCATAACCACCCCACCTTCTGCACAGGTAATGGTTTTTACAAAGTCAAAAGAAAAAGTTCCTGCATGGCCAATGGTTCCCAGTGACTTTCCTTTATACGTACCGCCAATACTTTGGCAAGCATCTTCTAATAATATCAAACCATGTTTCTCGCAAATGGCTTTTAGTGCGTCTAAATCGGCCATGCTTCCACACATATGTACGGGCATAATACATTTTGTTTTGGCGTTCACCGCCGCTTCTACTGCTGCTGGACTCAATGTAAGGGTTTCATCAATATCTACTAAAACCGGCACTGCACCCACACTCAAAACCGCTTCAAAACTGGCTACAAAAGTAAATGAAGGCATGATTACCTCATCTCCATATCCTACACCTAGTGCACTTAAAGCGGTTGTCAATGCAGCAGTTCCACTACTGGTTAACTGTGCATATTCACAGCCAAATACCTCGGTAACGGCTTTTTCCAATTCCAATGCTTTCCAAATGCCTTTTCTTGGACCATCAAACCCATAACGCATTAAAATGCCTGTTTCCAGTACATCATTTACTTCTTTTCTTTCTTCAGCACCAAACAATTCAAAACCTGGCATAGTATCAATTTTTATAGCCCGGAAATTCCGTTCTAGAAACGCGAAGTTAGAAAAATATATCTTTGAACCATGAATCCAACGCTTTACTATTGTTATGATGCTTATTGTGGCTGGTGCTATGGTTTTAGTCCCATCATCAAAAGAATTGCCCTTGATTATGCCACTATTTTACCCATGGAAGTGCTTTCTGGAGGTATGATTCTACCAGAAGAACCCGTTCATATTGGGGTAACTGCAGGTTATATTCAACAAGCTTATCCAACCGTAGAAGCCACAACAGGAATCAAATTTGGAGAGGATTACCTTTGGCATATCAATAATCCTGACAAAAGCGATTGGTTCCCAAATTCTGAGATGCCTGCCGTAGCCCTATGCATTTTCAAGGAACAATTCCCTGAAAATCAAGTGGAATTTGCCGCACAATTGCAATATGCCCTACATTTTGAAGGCAGAGACCTCACTGATAAGGAAGCTTATAGACATTTATTAGAAAAATGGGGCATAGACCCAGAAGACTTCTATGAAAAACTGGGATCTGAAACCTATTTAGAGCAGGCTCGATATGAATTTCAACTCTGCAAACAATTGCAAGTGACCGGTTTTCCCTGTGTTTTGCTACATATGGGAGACAATAAATTCCATTTACTAGCAAGGGGTTTTACCCCCTATGAAGACCTGAAAGCAAGGCTAGATATGGTTTTGAACACAGTAAATAAGTAATAACAGAATTGTAAACGGGGAGTTCCTTGATTTTATCTTTACTTTGCAGCTCTTAAACAATCAATAATGGAGTATAGTAAACTGATTTCTATTACCGGCTTATCCGGTTTGTTTGAACTAGTTGGTAGCAAGACCGATGGTGCCATTGTAAAATCTCTAGACGACCAGACTACTAAATTTGTCAGCAGCCGTGTGCATAATTTCTCTCACCTTGAGAGCATTGAAGTATATACCATTCGCGAAAATGTGAATTTGGTAGAAGTGTTCCAAGCCATGAAAAATAGCGCTGAAACACTGCCTTCAGAAAAAGACCCTGCAGCTGTTAAAGCTTATTTTCAGAAAGTATATGCCGACATTGACTTTGAACGCGTATACGCTAGTGATTTAAAGAAAATGGTAAAATGGTTTGGTATTTTAACCGCCAACAATATTGACCCAGTGCTTACAGAAGTAGAAGATGATGCTGCGGAAGAAGCAGAAGCTTAATCTAAAATCAACCTCATATAAGCCGTCCAGCACCACTGGGCGGCTTTTTATTTTCAGAATGTTTATCTTGTAGATTCAACTTGCTTATATGAAGAAATTTAATATTGTTTCTGTCCTCTGCTTGGTATTTTTTTCAGCCAATTCCCTTTTTGCACAGTCCTTTTATGAAGAAACTCCTCAAGCAAAAAAATGGGTAAAACAGCAATTTAGAAAACTATCCAAAGACCAACGAATTGCCCAGTTGATGATTATTAGGGCACATAGCAATTTGGGGCCTGAACACATACAAGAAGTAACTAATTCAATCAAAAAATACAATGTAGGTGGGCTTTGTTTTTTTCAAGGAGGCCCAGTAAGACAAGCCAATCTGACTAATTTTTATCAGTCAATTGCCAAGACCCCACTGATGATTTCTATAGATGGAGAATGGGGTCTGGGTATGCGTTTAGATTCTGTGATTAGCTTTCCCAGACAACTGATGATGGTAGACATTAATAATAACCCCATGAATCCGGTAATCAATGACCGGAGTTTTGGAGAAGACAAATACAAGGTTGCCCTCTATGGCATTCAATACATGAAGGGAATGGAAGCTTCTCGGGTACTAGCATCGGCCAAGCATTTTCCAGGTCATGGAGACGTGGCTGTTGATTCACACAAAGACTTACCCATCATTTATAAAACCCGCCAACAATTAGACGAATTAGAACTCTATCCATTTAGAGAAATGATTAAAGCAGGTGTAGGATCTGTGATGGTGGCGCATTTGTCTATTCCTGCCATTGACACAACAGCAAACCTTCCAACAAGTCTTTCTTCCAAAACCATCAATGGATTATTGAGAGAAGAATTGGGCTATCAGGGCATTTCTTTTACCGATGCACTAGAAATGCAAGGAGTGGCTAAATATTTTCCAAAAGGAGCAGCTTCTGCTCAATCCTTAATTGCAGGTAATGATTTGTTATGCCTTCCCGGCGATATTCCAGGAAGCATTGCTGCCATTAGGCAGGCCATTGATTCAGGCAAACTAAGTTGGGACATTATTGACCAAAAAGTAAAAAAAGTATTATTGGTAAAATACCATTTGGGTTTGAATCAAAAATCAGTCATTGACACCAACCATTTGGTGGCAGATTTAAACTTAAAAACCGACGAAATTAAAACTCGTTTGGCTGCCGAAGCATTAACCTTACTCAAATTTTCAGATAATAATTTGTTACCCATGAAAGCCAAGCGTGTGGCTTATTTGGGAGTAGGCATAGACAAAGTCAATGCCTTTTCTGAACAGGTACAAAAAGACTATCAAGCAGACCTGTTTTTCTTTGGACCAAAAGACGGTGCCAAAAAGAAAGATAGCTTACTGAATCTCTTGAAAAAATACGATGGAATTGTTTTGGGTATGCACAATTTTAGCCGCAGACCCGCCAATAATTATGGCTTGTCTGAACAAACCATTAGCCTCTTGCAATTGGCTCAAAATTTGCCCGTAATTAATTTTGTATTTGGCAATCCTTATGGTATGAAATACCTCAGTAACGCCAGCAATATTGTGGCTTGTTATGAAGATGATGCCATTACCCAAAGGGCAGCAGCTCACCTCTTAAAAGGTCAGACATACGCCAAGGGTCAATTGCCTGTAACCGTTTGTGATCAATTCAAAGTTGGGGATGGTATTACAATTGCTACTTATTTACCATCGGCGAAGCCAGAACAAGTGGGTCTTGATGCTGAAAGCCTTGGCCGAATTGACCGAATAGCCAATGACGCCATTGCCAGTGGCGCCATGCCAGGTTGTGTAGTCTTGGTGGCACGTAATGGAAAAATTGCCTATAACAAAGCATTTGGTTATACCGATTTTGACAAAAAAGAACCCATTAATACTTCCATGGTCTATGACCTAGCTTCTGTAACCAAGGTATCTGCCACAACAGTTGCTGTGATGAAATTATATGAAGAAGGTAAACTAGATCTTGACAAAACTTTGGGGGATTATCTTCCCTGGGTCAAGGGCTCCGATAAAGCTGGTCTAAGTCTTAGAAATGTATTATTGCACCAAGCCGGATTGAACCCTTTTATCCCTTTTTATAGAGAAGTAATAGACACTGCTACTGGCATTCCTAAGCCATTATATTTTTCCAAAAAAACAGATGCCCAACACCAGTTTAGGGCAGCAGAAGATTTGTATGTACGCAATGATTGGCAAGACAGTTTGTATCAGCGCATTTTAAAAAGCAAACTCACTGAAGCTGGTAAATATGTGTATAGTGACAACGATTTTATTTTCTTGGGCAAAGTGGTAGAAGCCATTAGTGGCTTGTCTTTGAATGATTATGTTCGAATTCATTTTTACGAACCCCTTGACATGTCTACTACGGGTTTTCTTCCCAGAAAACATATCCCCCTTGGGAATATTGTACCCTCAGAATTAGAAAAGCATTTTAGACAACAACTCATTCGTGGCGATGTACACGATGAAGGTGCTGCCATGTTTGGTGGCGTAGCGGGTCATGCCGGTTTGTTTAGTAATGCCTATGATTTATCAAAACTCTATCAAATGTTATTGAATGGTGGTGAATTAAATGGCAAACGCTATTTCAAAGCTGCTACTGTGCAATTATTTACCGGTTACAATAGCCAGATTAGCCGTAGGGGATTGGGTTTTGACAAGCCTGAAAAAGACAATGGCAGAAGAAAAGAACCCTATCCAAGTGCTAGTGTTTCACCTTACACTTATGGTCATACTGGCTTTACAGGCACCTGTGTTTGGGTTGACCCCAAGGAAAACCTGGTTTATATTTTCTTATCTAATAGGGTAACACCAACCAGAAATAACAACAAACTCAGCTCCTTAAATGTGCGGCCAAACATACAGGAAGCCGTTTATCAGTCTATTTTGAAGTAGGTAATTTTCCATGGGGTGGCTGAAGATGAAGGGCTAACTTAGCGCTACAAACTTAATTGTGGCAATATGTTTAGCAAATTCCGCCTGATACCGGCACTGGTTGCCCTAGCTTTCTTGATTAGTTCTTGTGGTAGTAATGCACCCAAAGAAGCAAGGTTTATTCCAAAAGATGCTAGCGCAGTCTTGGTGGTTGACCCCAAGAATATGGAAGAAAAATTGGAAAAATCAGGGATCAGTATGGATACCTTAATCAATCGTCTTTTTAAAAGGAATGGCATGGATACAACAGAAAAATCCATGTTTCAATCTATTAAAGACAGTGCAGGCATGGACTGGACCAACAAAGTATTTTTATTTGCTTTACAAAACGGCAATGCCAATACGGGTAAGTCAACGGCAGTTAATTTGATCATGGGTCTAAAAAGCGGCAGTGATTTTGAAGCTTTTCTAAAAAGACAATCTGGCTTGGGTACTAAGCAAGTAGAAAAAGAAAAAGACTATTCCTTTTTAGTTACCAGCTCTGAATCTATGATTGCTTGGGATGACCACAATGTAATAGGAACCTTTTACCAAAATGAAGTGAAGCCTTATTATGATACGGTTGCTATGAAATTTGTGGTACCTGAAAAAGGCAATACAGATTCGGCTATGCGCGCAGAAGTAAAAAGGTATTTTACTCAGAAAAAAGATGCATCATTGGCAAGCGTAGATGCATTTAGCAAAATGTTTAAAACCAATGCCGATGGTTATGCTTTTGCAAGCACCAATAGTTATTTAAATGTGTTAAGTGCCATGCCTTTGCAATTACCCAAATTGGAAGAATTGGTTAAGGACAATTATATGGCTGCTACTTTGAGTTTTGAAGAAGGTAAAATTGTAGCAACCACCACCACATTTACCAACCCCTTTGTAAGCAATTTGCTTAAGCGATATGCAGGACCAACAGTGAATCTTTCTCTATTAGAACATTACCCTTCTGAGAATATCAATATGATTATGATGGCTTCTTTTAACCCAGCCATATTTGGTGGCATCTTAAAAGAATTAGAGGTAGAAGGGGTGGTGAATAGTTTTATGGATAAAACTGGATTTAGCGCTCAAGACTTGTACAAAACACTCAAAGGAGATATTGCGGTTGTTGTATCTGATTTAGGAATGCCTGGAAAAGAAATTGGGGTGAAAAATGATTCCACCATCTCTGTTTCTAGAAACCCAATAGGCAAAATGATCTTTATTGCGCCTGTTGGAGATACTGCCAGCTTTGCCAAAATCATGACTAAAGCAGTTGAACTAGGCTATTTTAGCAAACAAGGAAACACTTACAAAATTTCTTCTAAGATTCCTTCCCTTGGTCTTTATATGCACGCCGATGAAAAGAATTTAATTGTAGCAAGCGACAGTCTTACTTACCTACAATATGTTTCCAATAAATCAAAAGCAGTTGTTGGAAATGACGCATTGAATTTATTCAAGGGCAAGTCTACAGTGGCTTATTTTGATATTGCTAATACTATTAAAGGATTTATGAATAGTACGGGCAGTAATTATCAAAATAGTATGAGTAGTGCCAAGAATATCTTAAAAGACGTAATTGCCACCACCGATAATTTTGAGGATGGCGCCATCAAGGGTAAAATGGAAATTAGATTAAACAATGAAAAACAAAATAGTTTGGCAACCCTAACTGGATTGTTTACAGATATTGCAGTTGACATGCGCATGGCAGCCAAAAAAGAAAGCGAACAAAGTATGTTCCCCGCTGGAGTACCTGCCATTATTCGTACCAATTAAAGCCAGCGCTGTTCATGGAAATTAGTTTGCAATCCTTAATACCATTGCCTCTCAAGGATAGACCGTTGAATGCGCAGTCCCAGATCTGGAGAAACAATTGTACGTTTCATCAAGGGGAATGGATTAAGATTCAAGCTCCAAGTGGAACAGGAAAAACTAGTTTCCAACATATCTTATATGGTATAAGGTATGACTATGAAGGTACTATCATGTACAATCACCAACATCTAAAAGATTTTGATGAAAACGCACTGGCTCTATTGCGCCAACAACAATTGTCCGTTATTTTTCAAGACTTAAAACTATTTGGCAATCTAACAGCACTGGAAAATATTGAATTAAAAAGATTGTTATCTCCAGGTTTTAGAACGGCGGAATCCATTCAAGAAATGGCTATTCTCTTAGGTGTAGATGGAATACTGCATCAACCAGTTGCCATTTGCAGTTATGGTGAGCAACAAAGAATAGCCATTATTCGTGCATTGATGCAACCATTTGAATGGCTATTCATGGATGAACCATTTAGTCATTTAGACCATGCCAATATTCAAAAAGCCGCTTCACTAATTGCTAGTGAATGTAAAGCCAGGGGAGCTGGTTTAATTATTACGGATCTTGAACCAGACAATCATTTCAATTACCAACGCGTACTGTTTTTATAATCCTTGCCATGTTAAACAAACTACTTAAAAAGCTAATTAAGAATAGTGCCGGTAAAACCCGGTTCTTGATGGCATTGGTAGGTATGTCTGTTGCTATTTTTTTAATTCTATCTGCTGTTCAGTTACAAGTAAATTATCATGAGCTATTAAATGCAAAAGACAACCAAGATAGTATTGCTAATTTTCTAGTGGTTAATAAAATAATGACTGATCAAAATATAGGATCTAGTAGCTTGTCTGAAGAACAAATCAAAGACATAGCTCAACAACCTTTTGTTGAATCGGTTGGCAATATTGTACCAAGCAGGTTTAAAGCTGCCATACAAAGTAATAGCGAACAATTTCCTTTCTATACAGACATAGCTTTTGAAAGTGTTCCTTCCCAATTTCTAGATGTAACGCCAAAGGACTGGTCTTGGAATGAACAATCCAATTACCTGCCCATTATTGTTCCAAATCAGT
>NCHJ01000044.1 GCA_002256765.1 Bacteroidetes bacterium 24-39-8 | reverse complement strand
CCCATCGCGTAAGCATAAGTAACTACATAGGGTTCCGTACTTGCACCAGCAGGTACATTAATGGTATAGCCCAATCCTCTGAACAGACCGCCGTTATTGGTGTTCCGCGTTTGATTTGAATTGATGGTTGAGGACCCCACTTTTACGGAATAACCATAATAGTAACCATTAATGGTAGGGATGGTTTCAAAATCTCCAAATTGGTCTTTGAAATTAGCCGTTTGCACTTCAATTCCATTATTAGATAAACCAAATTCTGGAATAATATTGGCTCCTAGTGTGCCATTGGGAAAATTACTGATGGAATCATAAAAGGTTTGTGTACCAATGGCCCTTGAAGTATTTCTTTGAAATTGTCCTGTATAACTAAACCAATGGTTGAGGTTTGATTCTGAAAAATTAAAATTTATTGGACAGGCTTGATTTTGACCCCATGCTACCAAACTCTGAAAAGATAATATGATTATTACTAGGTATTTCATTAGTGAATCATCACAATGGTTCCTTTTTTAGCAATGGTCTTTCCCATAAAATCTACTCCTTCTGTTGCGTATACATAAGTGCCGCTGGGTTGTTTTACACCATTGTAAAGACCATCCCAACCTTTGCCATTCTCTGTGGTAATAAACACTTGCTGCCCCCACCTATTGAAAATACTGAAATAATGCAATTTGGCAATGCCAATTAAAATTGGTTTTATTAAGTCATTTTTGCCATCCGCATTAGGGGTAAAAGCAGAAGGTACTAAGATGTCTGGATCAGTTTGAAAAAGTTTCACTTTTACTGCATCTTTAGCCCAACAGCCATTAATATCAAAGGCGGTAACCGTATAAGTAATAGAATCAACAGACTTGTCCAATACCGCAATTGGGTTGGCAATAGTTGGGTCACTCAACCCCGTTGCGGGAGTCCAAAGATAACTGCTTCCACCAGTGGCGTTAAGTTGTAAGGGTTGGCTTGCTACAATACTGGAATCGTTTCCTGCAGATACTTTAAGGGGTTGAATTACTGTAACAGTAATGGTATCGCTTACTGGTTTGGGACAACCTAATGTATCATTAGCCGTTAAAATATAAGTGGTGGTTTTGGTAGGACCAGCAATGGGTTGCACCAAATTGGCATTTAACAAAGAAGCGGTTGGACTCCATTTAAAACTAGACCCCACAACAAAACCTTGAAGCGCAATTCTATTGCCATAACAGATAGTAGTGTCAGAAGCCACAGCGGCAACTGGATAAGGGGCTACCCTGTAAAACACTGAATCCCTTGCTTGACATTTTCCTAGATTGGCTGTTACATAATAGCGTGTATTCACCAAGGGTCTCACCAAGGGATACTTGGTATTGCTAATTAATTCTCCCGTTGAACTTGTCCAGCTATAACTCAATGCTTGACTAATGGTTCGTAATCTAAAAGTATCTGTTTGACAAATATTGGAATCCAGTCCAGCTTTAACATTGATAAAGGGAAGCACATTTACTTGCACTGTGTCTTGGGTAATACAACCATTGTCATTGACCGATACAAAATATCTGGTACTATCTATTGGAAAAACAATGGGTGTTGCGGTACTGTCTTTTTGAATGCGCAATCGATTAGCCAAATTATCTACGGTCCATTTGATGGTGCCAGCGTTAACGGTAGATTGTAATTGCAGTGTGTCAATGCTGCAAATTAATGTGTCTTTGAAAGCCAAGGTTAATGCTGGTTTATCTGTAATGGTGATGAACTTACTTATTGCAGATTCGCAACCCTTGCTGTTGGTGACTACTAAACTGACTTGAACCACTTGTGGGGAATTGAATTTCCAAACACTGTCTTTTGATCTAGCCGTATCTGCCAAGGTCAAAGGGTCTCCAAAATTCCATCGCCAACTATCCACAATCCCATATTGTGTTTGCGTCTTATCCGTGAATAAAAAAGGATTACTATAACAAGAACCATTCACGCTAAAATCAGGGGTAAATCCAGGGAATACCCTTACTTGCGCCGTTGCGGAATCTTTACAGCCGCCTGTGCTTGTAACGGTTAATTTCAACTGATAAACCCCCGTGTCTTGATAAGTATGAGAAGGCGTTGGGTTGCTTGAAAAATTGTTAGCGGGAAACTTGGATTCACCAAACTCCCAGGCATAACTGCTAACGGTAGCATTCAAGGATTCATTTTGAAAATTCATCGTAAATCCATCGCAGGTTATATAGCTTGGCTTGAGCGATGCGGCAGAAATAGAACAGTCCGCAACCGTAATATGAATTTCTTTTCTGGTCTTACCTATGAGCACGCCTGCGCGATATTCCAAGACCCATACCGCCAAAATATAATCACCCACTCCAGATGGTGCAATTCCAGCAATAATTCCTGTTGTGGGGCTAATGGTTACACTAGATCCCAAGGGACTACCTCCAGAAAAACTTCCTCCATAAGGAACACCAATATAAGGTGGGTTGGAAGGAGGATTGGGTTGGGTGCCTACCTGACTAGTATTGCCCCCAGTTAAACCATCACAAAACTCATAGACCAAACTATCTTTATCAACGTCTGTTGCGCTAAAGTCAAAAACAAAGGGACTATTATAGCAAACTATGGCCGTGTCTTTTTGGGCAAATGCAGGGCTAGAATTTTTAGCATAATCTATACCAGAAATAGTGCCCGGAATAGTATTGGTGTAAGTAACTCCAATGCTACTGGAATTACCACTTACATTGGCAATGCCATTAATTCTACAACACCTTTGAACTGAAAGCACATACCCATTAGGATTACTGGGTAATTCAACTTGGGTAACATAACTGTCTATAAAATAGCAGACTTTACCAAGTGGCGGATTACTCAAACAGGCGTCAAAGCTGGTTTTATTGGGATTGTCAGAACCGCTTAATTGAATGGCCACGGTTTGAATCACTTGTACATTTGACTGTGCGTCAAAAATGCCCAAGTAAACTCTTTGGTCCCTTTGGGCACCGGTTGAACTACAATCTAAATATTGTTTTACGGTAATCCTATAAATATTATTATTAGCAGAACCAGGGCCAATATACTCGTACTGAATCCAGCCGCCTTTTAAGTGATTGGCCCAGACAGAAATACTAGACCCAGAGCATAAACACAGCAACACAAAGGCCAATATCTTGGACTTTAAAATGGCTTTGTCCAAAAAGTAGGACTTGGTTAAAGAATTGGATAGTTTCATGTTCCGTGTTAAAAATACAATTTGTTACCCTACACCCGGTTTTCCGTTGTTTTTTTAACGGTGCTGCAACATTATCTATAGAGCAGGTTTGAGCAAACCATGCTGCCCACCCTAAAATCTTACCTAATTAATACAATAGTGCCTTTTCTGGAAATGATTTTTCCTAAATAGTCAAGTCCTTCTGTGGCATAAACATAAGTGCCACTGGGTTGTGACGCTCCATTAAAAAGTCCATCCCAACCTTTTCCTATTTCAGCGGTACTAAATATCAACTGTCCCCAACGGTTATAAATATTAAAATATCGCAGTTTGGCAATCCCTATAGGGATGGGTTTTAATAGGTCATTTTTACTATCTGCATTGGGCGTAAATGCCGATGGCACATAGATTTCTGGTCCTGTTTTAAATACTTTTACCAAGATATCATCGGTGCTAAAACAATTGCCTTGTCCCATAACTTTTACGGTATACCTAATGCTATCAATGGAAGGGTCTAATTGCGCAATAGGATTGGCAATATTTATATTGTTTAACCCATTTTCAGGATACCATGCATAAGCAGTACCCCCAGAGGCATTGAGTTGCAAAGGTTGATCAAGAACTATAACGGTATCTCTACCGGCAAAAGCTTTTACTGGTGGTACCATGGTCACCACAATACTATCCATGACGGGTTTGGGGCAACCCAAAGTATCTGTAACGGTTAATAAATAGGTAGTGGTCTTGGTAGGTCCAGCAATGGGGTTCAAGGTATTGGCATTGAGCAAACTGCTCACAGGACTCCATTTAAAAACTGTGCCAGTGATGCTGGCGTGCAAGGGTAATTTGTAGCCAATGCAAATACTGGTATCATTGGATACAGTTAGCTGCGGATAGGGCACAACTTTTATGGAAATGGTATCCATGGCCGTGCATTTACCAAGATTGGCTAAAATAGTATAATTGGTATTGATCAAGGGTCTGACCAAGGGAGATTTAATAGGATCAATTTTTTCTCCCGTATTGCTGATCCAATTAAATCCAAGTCCTTGGGTATTGGCTTTTAGTCTAAAACTATCGGTTTGGCAAACCACAGAATCTAATCCTAGATTAACTGTGATAAAATCTAACACATTTACTTTTACAGAATCAGTTCCTTTGCAGCCATTGTCATCCACGGTCACATAATAGGTAGTGGTTGTTTTTGGATAAACCAATGGTTTAGCACTATCAGCAAATAATAAGTTTTTATTGGGTGCCCAAGAGAAAATACCATCCCCAGCAACCCCTAAAGCCAGCGTATCAATACTGCAGATAAGTGTATCTCTAAATGCCATTTGTAATACAGGGTCTTGTTGCACATTTACGGTTTGAAAAAGGGTATCAATACAACCCTTACTGCTTTCTACAATCAGAGAAGCAGTTCTTGCTCCTGCATTGGCATATTTGTAATTGGCTTGTTTGGCAGTAGAAGAATCTGTTAAGGAAGCAAGGTCTCCAAAGTCCCAGGTACGTGAACTAATGGAACCATATTTGGTAGTACTCAAATCATTGAATTGATAGGGCTTTTGAACGCAGCTACCAATTACTTGCATTTTTGGAAAGAAGCCAGGATAGACCAATACCAAGGTACTATCTAAGCCAACACAGCCCCTTGGTCCAGTTACTTCTAAATAAGCCATATACCTTCCGGTATCTGCGTATTGGTGCCAAGCAGTTGCGGCTGTTGAAAGGTTAGTAGCAGAATTGGGCTCTCCAAAATTCCATTTATAAGCAGTAATACCAGAAGCCATGGATTGATTTGAAAAAAAACACGGCAGAAGTATCACACTGAATTATTTTTTCTGGTAAATCTGCTTCAATTAAATCACAATCCTGCACTTGTAGAATAAAATCTTTGCGGTGTTCCGATATGGGTTTACCCCCTCGCCATTCTACAATACATACATTAACTACATAGTGTCCTGCATCAGGCGCCACTCCACTAATGATACCGGTAGCTTGGTTAATGGTAACACCTACTCCAAGTGGAGACATACCAGAAAATGGGTTAGAATAATTTAGTGGTGAAAGGATTAAATTATTGGAAGGTTGCGCATTATTGCTACCGCTATTTGCACCATAAGCATCACAAAAAGCATAAGTCAAACTATCACTATCGGGATCAGTTGCGCCAAAGTCTAAGACAAAATTCTTTCTGGTACAAACCAGTGCGGTATCTTTTAATAAAAATTGCGGACTACTATTATGTCCTATTGCTAAACTTCCAAAACCAGGTATTTTTGTCACGTAATTACTGCCTACACTTCTAGCTCCTCCAATATTGGTAATCCCATCAACCCTACAACAGCCATTTCTTGAAATGGTATAGCCAACTTCATTATTGGGTAATTCTACCACATTGGTATATAGTGCTACTTCATAACAAACCGTTGGTGCGCCTGTTAAACAGGGAAAAGTTCCTGTATTTAATTGCATGGAGCGAACACCTCCGTCAAGTCTTAGGGTAAGTGAAATTCGCAAATTGGTTCCTTCATAAATGCCTGCGGTAACAACTTCGTTTTCCAGAACTGGACCACTAGATTGGCAATCACGGAAAAGGCGCAGCGTAATCCTATACATGCTGGTATTGCCAACGCCGGGCGATAACCATTCATAATACATTTCTCCCCCCGCAATATGGCGCGCCATAGCCGGTAAACCGGTCAACACTATCACCAGTACCAAGAGGAGTTTCCTCATCTGTTTTTTTTAAAGGTTCTCTACAAAATCCATAATATGTTTGGTCATGGTATCTGCTGCTTCCAACATGCCCATATGCCCTACGTTTTCCAAAATATGAATACTGGCATATAGGGGTAATTTTATTTGCCCCAAAAGGTCTACCAGCGGTGCAGCTTGATCTTCTGTGCCAATAACGAACAATATAGGTAATGGGTTGCTTTCTAATACAAAGCTCCTATTGGGTCTATTGCGCATAGCCATTGTATATTGTTGACATGATTTGCTGTCAAAGTATTCAGCTTGCTCAATCTGAGCCTGCACTTGATGGGGTGCTGCTTTTTTAAATGCTGTAGAAAACAAGGTAGGAATGGTATTGCGCAAAAATGCTCCAGCCCCATATGCTTCTATTAGTTCCACAGCTTTTAAGCGATTGGCTTTTTTCTCATTGCTATCTGCATAAGCAGTGCTATGGATCAGCCCAAATGCTTCCAATCTTTCTGGAAATAATTCTGCAAAAGCAAGGGTAATATAGCCACCCATGCTATGGCCTAACAAGCAACAAGTTGAAATGGCTTCTGCGTCTAGTATGGCCAATATGGCTTTGGCATAATCTGCTATTTCAATACCCTCTTCATTCCATCTTTCAGATTTTCCTGTTCCGGGAATATCAGGAATGATCACCATCATGGATTGTTCTAAAATAGCTTTTTGTTGATCCCAAACATGTCCATCTTCACCAAAACCGTGTAATAATACCAAAGCCTTTCCCATTCCCGACTTTTGGTAACTAAGCGTAGAATGATGATAAGTAATGGATTTGTACATAGTATGGGTTATGCTCTTTTTTTGTCTTTGAGCAATAGAAAGATACGGTAGATTAAGATGAGGCCAGCTAATAAAGCAGCAATTTTATAGAGCCAGTCTCCGTGTTTGGTATAAAAGGTTAATTCCTCATTAATTTGAATAGGATATTTTAAACTTCCGGCTTTATCCCAGGCTAGGGTTTGAATGATATTTCCCTTGTCATCAATAACCGCTGAAATACCTGTATTGGCGCTTCTGGCTACCCATCTACGTGTTTCAATGGCCCTTAGTCTGGCATAGTCCAAATGCTGTTTGTGCCCCGGGGTATTTCCCCACCAACCATCGTTGGTAATAATGGCCAAAAGGTTGGCACCCTTGGCTGCATAAGTACTTACATATTCTCCATAAATACTTTCATAACAAATAATGGGTGCAGCTATATAAGGAATATTTTTTGAAGCAAAAACGGCAGCTTCGTTAGAGCGTCCATAGCCTCCCGTAGTACCACCAAATTGTTCAAAAACAGGACCTAAAAAATTTAAAAAAGTAGGAAGCGATTCTACACCGGGTACCAATTTGCTTTTATTATAAAACTGAAGAATTTCATTTGGTCTTATATACACTGCTGCATTAAAAGCGTCATAGTAGGTTCCGTTTTCTCCCTTGCGTGCTGTAGCCGTTGCATTGTTTTCTGTATAGGCTTTAAAGGTTTCCACACCAGTCAGCAGGGCTATATTTGGGTGCCTATTAACAAAATCAAATACGGGTTGGTAATAAAGATTCTCTCTAACATGGTTCTGCCAATCAGCTACGCTCAAAGCAGTTTCTGGCCAAAGTACCAGAACTGTATTGGAGTCAATTTGTTTCTCTGTTAGTTGAATCATCTTTGCAATTTGCTCTCCTGCAGATGACTGATCAAATTTTTGATAAGGGTCAATATTGGGTTGCACCATGACCACATTTTTATACAAGGGTTTGTTGAATCCCTTATCTATAAAATAAAATAAGTTGTAAAAAGATAGGGCCAAAGGAATGAGTAAAATGGGTAAGAATTTTAAAACAATTCTTCCAAAACCTGCTTGCTGTTTAATGGCCAAAATCATTTCCCAAACAAGGATATTGGTCAAAAGTACCCAAAGCGTTCCCCCACTCACACCTGTATATTCATACCATTGAACCCATTCAGGATGAGAAGCAAATACATTACCAATGGTGAGCCAAGGCCAACTCAATTGCCAATTCAAATGAATGTATTCAAAAAGCATCCAAAAACTGATTAAGGACAAATAGCCAAGACCCTTGCCCATTTTTTTACGCATGGCAAAGTATCCCACCCAGGGAATACACATGAGTAAGCTATTGGCAATAATGGCAGCTATACTTCCAATATCGGTACTATTCCAGATCCACCAGGTGGTGGATCCATTCCAAGTAAGAAGGGTCAAGAATACAAGCCAGAAAAAATGTGATTTTTTACTGCAGTTTTCTGCCAAATACAATAGGGGACAAAATGCAATAAAGACTAGAAAAAACAGGGGTGATACAGGCCAAGCCGCATAGAGCATTAGTCCTGCAAAAAGACTCCATCCTAGGTTAACTAATTTTTTCAAATTGATGATTTTGTAAAAGGGAAGTTCGGAATATTTTATGAATCAAAACTTAAATGCAGGCAAACAAAAAGGGATGATCTTTTGGACCATCCCTTTCAAATAATACAAGAACTTATTTTTTAGAATAGTTAGGCGCTTCTTTGGTTACATCTACATCATGTGCGTGACTTTCTTTCATGCCCGCATTGGTGATTTTTACAAACCTTGCTTTCTGTAAGTCTTTAATAGTAGCTGCACCACAATAACCCATACCTGCTCTTAGACCACCCACAAATTGGTAAACAATCTCACTGAGGTTTCCTTTATAAGCCACACGACCTTCAATACCTTCTGGTACAAATTTCTTGATATCATCTTCTACGTCTTGGAAATAACGGTCACCACTACCTTGACTCATGGCACCCAAAGAACCCATACCACGGTATTCCTTGAACTTTCTACCTTCATAGATAATGGTTTCTCCTGGGCTTTCTTCTACACCAGCAAATACAGAACCCATCATGACCATATTGGCTCCAGCAGCAAGTGCTTTAACCATATCACCGGTATAACGGATACCACCATCGGCAATGACTGGAATGCCTTTTGCCTTAAGGGCTGTACTGGCTTCCATGATAGCCGTTAATTGAGGAACACCTGCACCCGCTACAATTCTAGTGGTACAAATAGATCCAGGTCCAATACCTACTTTAACACAATCGGCACCAGCTGCAGCCAATGCCAACGCACCTTCTGCCGTTCCCACATTGCCCGCAATAATTTGTAATCCCTTGAAATTTTTTCTAAGACCTTTCAATGCTTCAATCACACCCCTGCTATGACCATGCGCAGAGTCTAGTGTAACAATGTCTACACCTACTTGCTGTAAGGCATAAGCGCGGTCATGTAAGTCTTTGGTAATGCCCAACGCGGCACCAACCAATAGTCTTCCCAAACCGTCTTTGCAAGCGTTGGGGTTTTTGCGAATTTGTAAAATGTCTCTATAAGTAATCAGACCAATCAACTTGCCTTGCTTATTCACAACAGGCAGTTTTTCAATCTTATAATTACGCAAAATATTTTCAGCCTTTTTCAAATCAGTTCCTTCAGGAGCAGTGATTAGCTTCTCTTTGGTCATTACTTCAGAAACCTTTTTCTTGTTATTGGTTTCAAAACGTAAATCACGGTTGGTGAGAATACCCACCAGTTTTTGGCCAGCATCTACTACAGGAATACCACCAATTCTGTTTTCTTTCATCAATTTCAAAGCATCCCCAATGGTAGCGTCTACCAATAGTGTTATGGGGTCTATAATCATTCCACTCTCGCTGCGTTTTACTTTGCGCACTTGCTCTGCCTGACGTTCAATACTCATGTTCTTGTGCAAAATGCCCAATCCACCTTCTCTAGCCAAAGCAATGGCTAGGTTGGCTTCTGTAACGGTGTCCATGGCTGCGCTGAGCATGGGAACATTTAATATAATACTCTTGGTAAGATTGGCACGAATATCCACTTCTCTGGGTAAAACCTGACTGTATGCGGGCATTAACAATACGTCATCGAAGGTGAGACCTTCGCCGAACAATCTGGAACTGGAAGCGCCTGTGCTTTGGGAACTGTTTCTTATTGCCATATGCGAAGATAGGAAAACAGGCATTTTATTGCCAAAACAATTTTTTGTAAACCCTTGAAAAGCTTTCTGCAATTGGTTTTCTTGCATTTTATAAAGAAACCAATCATCCCCACACTTGATAGAATCCTTATTTTTGCGCCAATGAACAAGGTCTCACATGCTATTGATGCACCACTTTTTACTTTTCAATTTGCCCTACTTTGTCTGAGTAATTTTTTGTTCTCTGCTTCATTCTCTATGATGATTCCAGAACTACCAGCCTATTTAACCAGTTTGGGTGGAGCTCAGTACAAGGGTTTGATTATTGCACTTTTTACACTCATGGCAGGAATTTCTAGACCCTTTAGTGGAAAGCTAACGGATAAAGTAGGAAGGGTGCCCGTGATGATTGTTGGTTCTTTGGTTTGCGTTATCTGCTCTCTATTATATCCAATACTTACAACCGTATCTGGGTTTTTAATCCTGCGTTTTTTTCATGGATTTTCAACTGGGTTTAAACCAACTGCTACTTCTGCTTACGCGGCCGATGTAGTGCATGAATCCAGAAGGGGAGAAGCACTTGGTGCTTTATCAATAGGTTATACTTTGGGTATGTCTGTAGGTCCTATTTTAGGTAGTTGGTTGGTCAATGCATTCTCTTTTAATAGTATGTTTTATGTATCATCGGCACTAGCTTTAGGCTCTGTGATTATTTTATACAACGTAAAAGAGACTTTGCCCAATCCGGAAAAATTTCGTTTGGATCATATTAAGATTGGTAGGAATGAAATCTTTGAAAAAACGGCTGTAAAACCTGCCCTAATCATGCTCCTGCTTTGTTTCTCCTATGGCTGTACTATTACCATAGCACCAGACTTGAGTGACTTAGTTGGGATTCACAATAAAGGTTTATTTTTTGCCATGTTCACCCTTACATCTTTGCTTGTGAGATTGGTAGCTAATAAAAGTTCAGACAAACATGGAAGAATCATTGTACTAATTTATTCTGTTCTAATCCTAGTGATTTCATTAATAGTATTGGCTTTTGCCAACAGTGTTTTTTTAGTCATGCTAGGCGCTGCCATTTTTGGTTTGAGTTGGGGTACAGTTGGTCCCACCATTACAGCATGGACAGTGGATCTTTGTGCGTATGAAAACAGGGGAAGGGCTATTGGTTCTATGTATATTGCCCTTGAAGCAGGAATTGGAACGGGTGCATTTTTCTCAGCCATCATTTATCAAAATAAGTCGGAGTATTTTAAATGGGCATTCCTCTTGTCTGCCTTATTGGCTTTTACAGGATTATTGTTCTTGTTTCTTTGGAGAAAAGGGGAAGCTCAAATGCGCAGGGTGTAACGGTTTCCGGGTAAGGACCTGACTAAGAATTGCATTTCAAGTGCTAATAAAGCATTGGCCATTTCAGCATTTTTCAATGCAGATTTTAATTGCAATTCATCAATACTCATGATTGATTTTTCTTGTAGTAATGCCAATAATGTAGCTTCTATGGTATTGGGTTCATAGAATAATTCTTGCTGTTTCACTAGACCAATTGTTTCATCCCACCATTTCATTTCTCTCAAAAAATCAACGGTATTTATATAGGAATAGGCTCTTGAATACCGGATCAATTTGTTACAACCCACACTTTTTTGATCAGTGATTCTTCCAGGAACAGCAAATACACTTCTATGATAACCAAAAGCTAAATCGGCTGTAATTAGACTACCCCCTTTTTCACCAGATTCAATAACAATGGTAGCATCGGCCATGCCTGCCACTATACGATTACGCCTGGGGAAATGGTATTTATTGGGAGCCGTATTATTTCTAAAATCAGTTAATAAGCCACCCTGTATACACATTTCTTTGGCAAGCGCTCTGTGTTGACTAGGATAGATCTCATTCAAACCATGGGCCAGTACGCCCAGTGTGGGTATGCCATTGGCGATTGCTGCCCGGTGGGCGATGCCGTCTAAACCCAATGCTAGTCCACTGATGATGAGTAGGTCTTCATCCGGTAATTCTCGAATAATTTTTTCGGCTACTTGTTTGCCATATTCGGTATTGTTTCTGGTGCCAACAATGCTAATGATTCTTTTGGCATTGAGGTTGGCAGGACCTTTTGAAAATAAGAGTAAGGGTGGGTCATCAATATGTTGTAGTCTTTGCGGATAGTCTTTGTCTTTGATAAACAAAGTTTTGATCTGCTGCTTTTCTAAAAATGCCATTTCTTTTTCCACCGCAGCGTTGGGCAAAAAAGACTGAATATGTTGAATGAGTAATTCATTTAATCCTAGCTCTTCAAAAGTATCTGCCGATGTTTTGAAAACGGCCTCCGCGTCTCCAAAGTAGGCCACTAATTCGGCAGCTATTTTGGCCGTTATGCCAGGCACCATGGTCAGAGCTAGTCTATAATAAAGTGCATTATCCATGACAGTAAAATGCAGTATAAAACTGGTAAATCTTTCCAGTAATAGAAGAAAGATTTTAGTAAAAACAAAAATCTTTTTACAGTCTTATAAACCAGTAATGGTAAACTCTGTTCTTCTGTTTTTAGCCCTTCCCGTTTCGGTAGTATTGTCTGCAATGGGTTTAGTAGCAGCATATCCCTTAAAGCTCAAACGCTGCGCCGCTATGCCTTTGGCGGTAAGCCATTCAACAATGGATCTAGCCCGGTTAGTAGAGAGTAGTTGATTATCTTCTGCTTTACCGGTATTATCTGTATGCCCACTAATCTGTAATTTAAGTGATGGATTTTCTTGTAAAACCTGCAATAGTTTTTCCAATTCAATCAAACCTGAGTTTGGAAGCTCAAAACTATTATTGGCAAATTGTACATTGTTAAAAACAAAACTGGCATTGAGTAATACTGGTTGTAAAGCAATATTTTTTACATAGACACTATCGGCCTCTTTTTGTTTCATGGCATAGACTTCACTATAAAACAAATAGCCTTTTCTATTTACCGTAAACGTATAGTCCTTTCCAACAGGTAGTGTGATCAAGTATTCTCCTTTTTCATCGGTTTGAATTTTCATCAAAGCCAGATTACTTTCATTGTCTGTTAGTTCAACAGTTGATGGTATCCCTTTTCCATTTTGCTTGTCTGTTACAATCCCTTTTACATAGATGGTTCTAAAAGGTCTAATATCTGGACGCATGTCAAACTGATAGAGATCCAAGTCTCCTCTGCTATCGGCACGGTCAGAAGCATAATAGGCTTTTAAACCATCGGCCGATACGGCCAAACTGCCTTCATTTTCTATGGTATTAATGGGATAACCTAGGTTCACTGGTTTGCCCCATTCTCCTGCTGCATTTTTGCGCAACAAATACAAATCAGAACCTCCATAACCAATCAGACCATCTGAGGTATAATACACGGTTTGATTATCTGGATGAATAAAAGGTGCCAATTCATCTCCTGCTGAATTGATTTCTGGTCCTAGGTTTTGAGCCGCGGACCATTTGCCATCGCTGCCGCGATAACTGATATACAAATCTTTTCCGCCATAACCACCAGGTCTATTGCTACTAAAAAATAGCACCCGATTATCTGGACTCAAACTAGGAGAGCTTTCCCAAAATTCTGTATTAATATTTTTGCCCAAATTTTCTGGCTCACTCCAGCCGGTTGGGGTATACACCGATTTATAAATATCATAATTACCATAACCCTGACCAGAGAATTGACCAGCAAACAAAATCCATTCCCCATCCTGTGAGGCTGTAATAGCACCCTTTTTAGGCTCTATGTTTATATCTCCCTTAATGGGTTCAGACAAACCAAATCTGCGTCCATCAAATTTGCTTTCCATAAAATCTTCACGCTGGTGATCTCCTGCACGTGTATATATCAGCAAACTATCTGTAACAGTTACATTGGGATAATATTCTGCAAAAGGAGAGTTTACATTATCACCTAAATTGATGGGTAGAAATTGGTATTTATCTTGATCAGGATGTTTGCTAGCATAGTCCAAAGCAAAGCTATAACAGCGTTTGCGATACTGTGCGGCTTTCTTACTTCTATCGCCCAGATTGGGTAATAAAATGAATGCTTCCACTTGATTCAGCGCGTCTTGAAAACGTCCAGCACCTGCCAAATTAATGCTATAGGGTAATTGGTATACTTTAAAATAAAGACTGTCTTTACTCCTTGCTTTCTCATACAATTTAATACTAGCAGCATATTGTTTTAATTGACCATAAGCTGCTGCCAACGACAAATAAGCGTCTACATAATTGCTATCAATAACAAGACAGTTTTGCAAAACAGGAATGGCTTCTCTAATCTCACCTGCTTTTAAATATTCAACGGCCTGGTCATATTGATCCAATGCCTTTGGTTTAATCTTATCTGGGTTATAAGATTGAGCATTAGAAAACAGACCCATCAATACTAAAAAAGAAACGGCTAAAAATTGCTGCATGGTTCAAAAATGATGGGTGAAAGTTCCGCCAAATTCAACAATGACTTTGTTAAAATTCTATCAGCCTTTAAGGTACGTTAATGTACTTATGTGTTTGCAAACTCAATTCCCATTGGGGATGGGCTTTAATATAGTCTACAATCAAGGGCGTGATTTCCGCAGCCTTATCCCATTCCGGTTGTAAGTACAATTTGCAGGTTGGTGCTACTTCTGCGGCGTGTAGTTCTGCCCATTCAAAATCGTGTTTATTAAAAACCACTACTTTTAATTCCTGCGCTAGGGCTAAGTTAGCTGGAACAGGTGCTTTGAATTTTTTAGGAGACAAACAAATCCAATCCCATTGGCCACTCATGGGAGAAGAGCCCGATGTTTCAATATTGGTCTCAAAACCCTTGTCCTGTAAGGCTTTTGTTAACTCATCCAATTGGTGTAATAAGGGTTCTCCACCAGTAATCACAGCCAACCTTCCGGGGTATTTACATGCCTGGGCAACAATAGCTTCTATAGATATTTTTGGGTGCTTGTCTGCGTCCCAACTGTCTTTTACATCGCACCAAACACAGCCCACATCGCATCCGCCCAAGCGAATAAAATAGGCGGCCCTTCCTTGATGATAGCCCTCGCCCTGTAGGGTGTAAAAAGCTTCCATCACAGGTAATGATGTGTTAGTTATTTGCATGAGTATTGCTTAGGCTATGCCGTTATTGGTTTTGTATGCTTGTAAAGTATTCTTGAGTAATCCTGCAATGGTCATCAAACCAACGCCACCGGGTACAGGTGTGATAGCAGAAGTTAATGGAGCCACTTCGGCATAAGCCACATCGCCCTTGATTCTAAATCCTTTTTTGGCAGTTGGATCATCTACACGGGTAATACCCACATCTATTACCACAGCCCCAGGTTTTACCATATCTGCTTTTACAAATTCTGGACGGCCCAATGCTGCTACTAGTATATCGGCCTGCAGGCAGATTTCTTTTAAATTAGGTGTGTGCGAATGGCAAACTGTTACAGTGCAGTTGCCACCAGGAATATTGCTGCTTAATAAGATACTCATGGGTCTGCCCACAATATTACTCCTACCTATTACCACCGCGTGTTTTCCCTTGGTGGGCAAGTTGAAGAACTCCAACATGAGCATAATTCCATAAGGGGTTGCAGGAATAAAACTGGGCAATCCCTGCATGAGTTTGCCAGCGCTAGAAGGATGAAAACCATCTACGTCTTTGCGCGGATCAATGGCTTCAATGACTTTGTGTTCATTGATTTGTTTGGGCAGTGGTAATTGTACCAAAATCCCGTCTACTCCATCGTCTGCATTCAGCTGGGCAATAGTAGATAGTAGGGTAGCTTGGTCAACGCTTTCATCTAAACGAACCAAAGTAGAGATAAAACCAATGTCTTCACAGTTTTTCACTTTTGAAGCTACATAGGTCTCACTTGCACCATTAGTTCCCACCAAGATAGCGGCCAAATGCGGTGCGCGATGCCCTTTTTCTAATAAAGTGGCTGTTTCAGCCTTCAGGCTTTCTTTTACAGAAGCCGATACCAGTTTGCCGTCTAATACTAACATGCCGCAAAAATATCTGAAAGGCCTCAAATTCTGGATTTTTAGTTTTTGAATTGTTATAAGCCTGGTTTTTTACCTTATTAAGATTCAGTAATTGCCTATAGCGTTTGGAGCATATTTAAAGGGTATTAGGGTTTCTGGATATGTTTAATTTTTTTAGTCTACTAAGTTGGTGAAGTAAAATTAATATGTTTTTTATTGTTAATGTGATTGAGGGTGAAAACTGGGTTTTAGGTACAAATCGTTAACGTTTTTAACAAATTTTAATAAAAAAGATGCCCGAGTACTGAAATTTAGTAATCTCCTGTTAATCAACTATTTATTTGAATTTAATGTTCAGTTTTTGCTCATATAATGACCTCATTATTGGTTTTAGTTAACAATTCGTTAGCTATTCATTAACATTTTTGAGTTAATTTTTTATATTGCAGAGCACTTTAAAACTAAACTAAATGAGAAAAACGCTTCAATCGTTCCTGGTAGCAATGCTATGCTTTAGCATGGTAGCAGTTGCCCAGGTCTCCCCACACACGGGAACAGTGAAAGATGACAAGGGTAATCCAATACCTTATGCAACCGTAAAAGTTAAAGGCGGCACACAAGTGGCCGTAGCTGACGAAAAGGTGTGTACAAGATTAATGCAGCTGAAAATGCGGTATTAATTTTTAGCGCTACCGGTTTTAGTGATACTGAATCTAAAGTATCTAAAAACGGTTCTATTTCTCTTCAGAGGAAAGTAGATGAACTAGAAAATGTGGTTGTTACCGCTCAAGGTATCCGCAAAAAACAAAGAGAAATTGGTTATGCTTACGCCAAGGTTTCTAACGAAGAAATTACCGTAGGTAAATCTCCACAATTGGCTCAGGCACTTTCTGGTAAAGTATCTGGTTTAGCCGTTTATAACGTAAACAACAGTGTTGACCCAGCCGTTAAAATAGTGTTGCGTGGTTACCGTTCTTTAACTGGTAATAACGAAGCATTGGTAGTATTAGATGGTATGCAAACTACTTCTACTGTTTTGGCTTTGATCAACCCTAATGATATTGAAAACGTGTCTATCTTAAAAGGTGGACAAGCTGCAACTTTATATGGTTCTGCAGGTATCAATGGTGCCATTGTAATTACTACTAAAAAAGGTCAAAAAGGAAAGTTGAAAGTATCATATAGCAACTCTACCAACTTTGATCAAATTAGTTTCTTACCTCAGTTCCAAGATACTTATGGAAGCGGTTCTCACTATTCTGCATCATTTGGTAGTGCTGGTTATAAAACCAATTACCTTGATCGTATGAAAGAAAACTGGCGTCCTTTTGAAAACCAACAATATGGTGATGCATTTGATGGTTCTCAAAGAATTCAAGGTAGGGTTTTGGAAGATGGTTCAAAATGGATCATCCCTTATTCTCCTATTGCTAATGCACGTAGAAAGGCTTATGATATTGGTGTTTCTACCAATAATCAAGTTAGTTTCCAAGGCGGTGATGAATCAAGCACTTTCTATATGAGTGTTGAGAATAACCGTATCAATGGTATTGTACCTAATGACAAGAGTGATCGTACTGGTGTACGTTTGTCTGCTACCAAAGAGTATGGTAAATTATTGGTAGGATTTAACGCTTCTTATACTCAAGCTGGTTATGACAGAACTTCTTCTGACTTTTATAGTGATTTGATTAACACTGCAGCTAATATTCCTGTAAACGATTTGCGTGATTGGCAGACCAATCCATTTGCTAACCCCAATGGATATTACAATGACTATATTCAGGCACCCAACTTTAATAAGGATAATAATCGTCAAAAATATTTAGACGCGAACATCCAAGGTAATTTTGATATCACTTATAAAGCCGCTGACTTCTTGACCATTTACAACCGTTTGGGTGTAATGAACAACGTTAGAACTGGTAAAAATAGGACTGGTAAATTCTTGTATTCCGACTGGGCTAAGAAAAGTGCTTATGTTCCCGCTCCTTGGGATTGGGCCAATGACTACAATGGTATTAACCGAGCTGGCACTGATATCTTAGGTGGTGTAACCGATTATTCTAACACTGAGAATGTGTTGAACAATGAGTTCCAATTACAATTCAAAAAAGATATTGGACAATTCTCTAACAAATTAATTCTTGGATTTAGTTTGTATCAGCGTAAAACCAAGTCAATCACCATTGGTTCTACCTCAGTGGTAGTACCTGATGTTTATAACGTGTCTAACAGACAAGGTGAGTTAACTGGTGGTGAATCTAATACACTAGAGCGCAAATACGGTTACTATGCGGATTTGTCTACTGGCTACAAAGACTGGTTAATCTTGAATGGTACTTTCCGTTATGATGCAACTTCTAGGTTCTACAAACCTGATAGACCTACCAATACCTGGTCTTATCCATACTATGGTTTGGCTTTGTCTTTCATTGCAACAGACGCCATTCCTTCTTTGAAGAGCAATACTTTGAACTATGCTAAGTTGCGTATCAATGCCAATAAGAATGGTAATGATAACCTTCCTTTGTATGGTTTGGATTTGACTTATCCTAATGGTGGTGGATTCCCCTATGGTAATATTGTTGGTTTAACAGTTGGTAATACCTTGCCTGATGCCAACCTTACTCCTGAATTTGTTACTTCTTATGAAGTGGGTGGTGAGTTCCAATTATTCAACAACCGCGTAAACTTAGATGTTAGTGCTTATACCCAAACTTCTAAAGGCCAGGTAATTACTGTTAAAGTTCCTAACACAACAGGTTTCTCTAATTTGTTGATCAACGTTGGTGAATCTAAAAACTGGGGTTATGAAGCTGACTTAAAAGTTCAGATCTTAAGAAAGAATGCACTGAAATGGGATGCGAGCTTGCGTTATACCTACAATGACAACAAAGTGGTTGACTTGTATCCTGGCGTAAATCAATTCTTATTAAGTGGGTTCTCTTATGCTAATACCAATATCATTAAAGACGAACGTTTCCCAATGTTGAGGTCTGATGGTTATGTATATGCAGCCGATGGTTCTGGTCGTAGGTTAGTAAATAGCACTACTGGATATCCTTTACGTAATACCGCTTTGACAAACCGTGGTGGTACTTTACCACGTCATATGGTTGGTCTTGGTTCTAGGTTCACTTACAAAGACTTTAGCTTTGCCTTTAACTTTGAATACCGTGGTGGTAACCAAATGTATTCAGACTTAGGCCGTCAAATGACCTTTACTGGTTCTGGAAAATGGACAGAAAACAGGGTACCTCACGTATTCCCTAATTCAGCCTATTTGGATGGTACTGGTAAAATCACCGACAATAATGTAAACGTGCGTGAAGCTGAATATGGTTTGTGGGTAGATAACTACCGTTTGATTTCTGAGAACTTTATCAACAATGCTTGGTTTATCAAATTGCGTGATGTGAACTTGGCTTGGAATGTTCCTGCTAGCTTGGTTGGAAAAACTAAGATTTTCTCTGGTGCTAGTGTCTCTATTTACGGTAGAAACTTGTTTACCATTATTGATAAAGCCAATTTCTATACTGATCCTGAGTTCAGTTTTACAACTGGTAATGGCCAAGGTATCAATACTACTGGTCAAACACCTCCAGTTAGACAATATGGTATCAACGTTAACCTGATATTCTAAGATCATTATAATTTTAAAAATTTTTGAACATGAAATTTAAATCATTATACGCTCTGGCTTTTGTGGCGCTGATGACCGTGGGATGTAAAAAATCTTACCTGGACATTAACACCAACCCGAATAGCCTTCCTAGTGCTACGCCGTCATTTGTATTGACCAACGCACTAAATACCACGGCTGCTAGTATGGTAAGCCCCAATGAAATAGGTTCTTACTGGTCTGGTCAATGGACACAGTCAAGTTCTTATATCCTAACCACTACTACCTTTAACTATCAGTTTACCAATGGAGATTATAACTATTGGGATGGTTTATATGACAACCTCTATGACTATGAGTATGTGTTACAAAACGCAGATGCAACTGGTCAAAAATACTTTAAAGGACCAGCTAGGGTGATGAAAGCTTTTGTATACCAGGCTTTGTCTGATATGTATGGTAATCTTCCTTATACTGAATCTCTAAAAGGAGTAGCAGTATTGGCTCCCAAATTTGATGATCATAAGGCAGTTTATGAGTCTTTGATTAGTTCTTTGGATGCGGCTATTGTAGAATTTAAAGCTAATCCATTTGCTAGTGCTTTTGCTGGTGCTGACATTATGTTTGCTGGAAATACAACCAAGTGGATCAGATTTGCTAATTCTATGAAATTGCGCATTTTGATGCACCAGTCTCGTGTAGCAGGAAGAGAAGCGTATATTACCACAGAAATCAATAAGATTGTAACGGAAGGTTCTGGATTCCTTACTGGTGAAGACGTAGGCGTGGGTGGTGCTTCTTTCTATATTGCAACAGCTGGTAAATTGAACCCAATCTATGATCGTTGGGGATATGATGCCAATGGTGCTGTTCGTGCTGCAGGTCGTTATCCTAGACCAACCAAGTTCTTGTTTGACGTGTTGAAAGCAAGCAATGATACTTTCCGTTTAAAGCGCATTGCCTATGCTAAGGGTGGAGAGAATACTGGAAATCCTGGTGTAAGTGCGCAACCTGAGTTGATAAGCAATTATGTAGGTGTACCTTTTGGGGTAGCTTCTGGTTACACTGCACCTGCTACTTCTTATATTGGACCAAGTTTGTTTGTAAAAGGTCAATACAATCGTCCCGTAATCATGATGACTGCTGCGGAAGTTCAATTTGCTTTGGCAGAAGCCAAACAAAGATTTTCTGGTGTAACCTTAGCAGGTACTGCACAGTCGTATTATGAGGAAGGTGTTAGACAATCATTCAGAACTTTGGGAGTAGCCAATGCTACTGCACAAGCCAACGTTTTATTGGCTAGTGGTAAAGTAGATGCTGATTGGGCAGCTTCAACCGACAAATTAAAAGCCATTGCCACTCAAAAATGGTTGGCCTTGGCAAACTTTAGTGGTTTAGAAGCTTGGACTGAATACAGAAAGACTAACCTGCCTGTAACTCCTCAGTCTCCTGGTGTTACTACAGCAGACAGACCTCTTCGTTTTTACTATCCAGCAACTGAGTCTGGTTCAAATGCAAATGTACCAGCTGGTATTAATGTATTTAGTAGCCGTTTGTTCTGGGATATAGATTAATATATTTTGATGATGATTGTAAAGGGTGCCGGTTTCCGGCACCCTTTTTTTTTGGTACTTTTGTCAAAATAGCATCATGGAACAACAACCCAACGCACAATTGAATATTGAAATCAGTGAGGAAATGGCAGAAGGATCTTATGCCAATCTGGCCATCATTACCCATAGCCACGCAGAATTTGTCGTAGATTTTGTGAATGTAATGCCTGGTACCCCCAAGAGCAAAGTCAAGTCTAGAATAATCCTAACACCCATGCACGCCAAGAAACTCATGAAAGCTTTGGCAGAAAACATTGACCGATATGAATTAGCCAATGGCAGTATCCAAGACCTAGAACAGGTAGAAATACCCATGCATTTTGGAGGTCCTACACCTCAGGCATAAAAATTTCCAATCTTTTTAAATTTATTTTTCAACTAGTCAACTAATTGAATTACAGTTAGTTAAATCTTATTGTAGAACTACTTTGAAAAATAATTTGGGCTTTTTTGCCCTAATTGAGGCCAATTATTTGGTGGGGAACTATTCCCGTCTTACTTTTGCAACCCGCCGGTAAAAAAGCGGATAGTTCTTAAAAAAAACAAGCAGTTATTCGCTAAA
>NCHJ01000043.1 GCA_002256765.1 Bacteroidetes bacterium 24-39-8 | reverse complement strand
AACCTATGCAATTACAATTGGAATATCCCAAACCAACTATTCTCAGATTGGAAAATCTGTTGATGCTGGTGCCATTAATAGCTTTTGTGCTCATTATGGTATTATCCAATTCTGCAGATTTAGATACACATTACCAAGAAACCTATTTTACTTTTAAGTTTCAAAATGTAGTGGTGTTTAATTGGATTTTATTGATTTTGCCATTCTTATTGCATTTGTTTTTAAACCAACAAGAAAAAGGTGATCTTAGGATCATGCACGGCCACATTATTATTTCTCTTTGTTTAATGATTGCTGTTTTATTCACATATCAATTGAATACACCCAATATTATTGTTAACCAAGATACTTTTCAAGGATTACCCACTCAGCGTCATTGGTTAGAAGCTACCGCTACCACATTTCAATTGTTAATCCTTCAAGGATTTGTACAATTGTTTTTTATGGTTTACTGTTTGGTTAAACTTTTTCCTTGATGCAATACTTGTATCAAGTGTTCATTAATTATTTTTCATGAAACTATTGTTGGCCGAAGATGAGCCCAAAGTTGCCAATGCTGTAAAAACAGGATTGGAAGAGCAAGGGTTGGAAGTAACTATTGCTTTTGATGGTAGAATGGCAGAAAAGTATTTTGAAAGGGATAGTTTTGATTGCATTATACTAGACATAAATCTACCGCATAAAAATGGCCTGGATTTGTGTAAACAATTCAGAAACAGGAATAAGAAAGTTCCCATTATATTGCTGACAGCTCTAGGCGAATTAGAAGACAAAATGGAGGGTTTTAGTGCCGGGGCCGATGACTATTTAGTAAAACCATTTCATTTACAAGAACTATTGGCAAGGATACATGCCATTGTTAAACGTTCTTCAGGAGTAGATCAGCCCCAAAACATCATGGAAGTTGGAGACTTGGTTTTAGACCTAGATGCTAAATCAGTTAAAAGAGCAGGTAAACTCATAAAACTTACTCAAAAAGAATTCCTTTTATTAGAAGCATTAACAAAAGCTAGGGGTAGGGTCTTATCTAAAGCAGATTTGGCAGAAAAAGTTTGGGCCTTAGACTTTGATACAGGAACCAATACTGTTGAAGTATATATCAATTTTCTAAGAAACAAGATTGATAAACAGCATTCTGTTAAGTTGATTCATACTAGAACTGGATTTGGATACTATTTGAAAGAAGAAGCATGACCATTAAAACCAGAACGGCGCTTTGGATTGTGGCAGTAGTATCACTATTGATGCTAGTGCTATGTAGTTTTATTTATTGGGAATTTAAACAAGCTGAACAAGGACTTTTTCAGCAAAGACTCAAAGAGAAAGCCATTAATACAGTTAAGCTATTAGATGAAGTTCAAGAAGTGGATAGTGCCTTGTTAAAGTTGATTGATAAAAATACCATTGACCAAATCAGAGATGAGAAAGTTTGGATTTTTGATTCCTTAAATAAGATAGTATACAGTAGTATTGATGATTTGAAATGGCAACCCAATAAGAGTTTATTATATTCCATACGCCATCATGAATACCTGAATTTTAAAATTGATGAACATGAAGCCGTTGGATTAATGTATGCTTTTCAAGGAAAGTCTAGATTGGTCATTTCAGCAGGTATTAACCAAGAAGGTTTTGATGCATTACGGGCTTTATTAAAGATTCTACTTATTGGAATATTAGCTGGTATGTTTTTAGTTGCATTAACTGCTTATCTAGTTGCCAAACAAGTATTAAAACCATTGGTAATACTCAATCAACAAGTGGAAGCGGTAAATCATGAGCAACTCAATACCGCTATTCCAATTGAGGAATCTAGAACCAAAGATGAAATCAAGGCATTGGCAATTAGTTTTAATCAGATGTTGACTAGGTTGCAAGAAGCTTTTGTACAACAAAAACAGTTTATTCAACACGCTTCACATGAACTTAGAACACCACTAGCGGCAGTGACCAATCAAATAGATTTGGCTTTGCAACAAGATAGAAGCCCAGAATACTATAAGTTGTTGTTATTGTCTTTGCAAGAAGACCATGATAAGTTATCCAAATTATTGCAGCAGTTATTACAGTTATTTAGAACTGGTCAAACCATTCAACCAGAAGTGCTAGAAACGCTTTATTTAAATGAGTTGATTGATGACTGTATGGATCAGGTTTCACAAGTATACCCTGATGCAAAATTGGTATTAAACTATACTAATTTTCCTGAACAGGAAGAGGATTTAATGTTTAAAGGGAATCCAAGTCTAGTGTCAACTGCGTTTTTGAATTTATTGGAGAATGCTTGTAAATATGGTTCTGGGTATCCTATTTTGATTCATATTGGATTTGACCAGACATCTATAACCTTGACCATCCAAAATCAAGGTTCTTTGATACCCGAATTAGATAGAGATAGATTATTTACTGCATTTTTCAGGTCTAACAACACGGAAGGTAAAAGAGGATTTGGGCTTGGACTAATGTTGGCTTTTAAAATTATTCAAGTGCACCAAGGAACATTATCATACTTGATAAAAGATCATTCAAATTGCTTTGTTTCTGTATTTCCTAAAAACAGGAATTCTTGAATGATCTAATATCCACAATGCGGTAGTTGTTAGTTTTTTATGTGTTGGGGCTTAACTTTGCCCAAAATTAGAAGGAAAACATGCGTTTATACCCGGAATCAGCCTTAGTTCAATTGGAATTTGACAAAGTAAAAGCTTTGTTGAAAGCGCATTGTAATACCGATTACGCCAAACAAAAGGCTGACAATCTTAGGATTCATACTCGCAAAGACTTTATTGAACTAGAATTACAACAATCCAACGAATACAAAAACATATCGCTTCAGCAACAGTATTTTCCCAATGATTTTAGTCTAAACCTGCAAAAAGATTTGAAATTATTAGGAATTCCGGGTGCCATGTTGGTAGGTGATCAATGGATGCCCATTAGAAGACTTACTGAAAATACGGCTACCATATTTAGATGGTTTGATAACGAAAGAAGACTGGCATTTCCTTTTTTGGCAAAAGTGATTGAAGGCACTTATTATGAAAAGCAGATCTTGGTATTGATAGACGAAGTGTTGGACGAAAACGGAACGGTAAAAGACAATGCCTCGGGTGACCTCCAGAAAATTAGGATGAGTCTGTTTAGGAAAAGGAATGAGTTGCGCAGGATGTTTGAAAAAGTCATTGCCAAATTGGCCAAAGCGGGTTATACGGCTGATATTGATGAAAGTTTTAGCAATGGTAGAAGGGTAGTGGCTGTTTTTTCTGAACACAAACGTCAGGTAAAAGGAATTCTTCACGGAGAAAGCGATAGCAGAAAAACAGCATTTATTGAACCAGAAGAAACCATTGAATTGAATAATGATGTGTTTTCTTTGGAGCATGAAGAAATTAAGGAAGTGCAGAAAATTCTTCGCGCATTAACAGCTAGGATGCAAGTCTATGCTCCTTTATTAAGTTCCTATTTAACGGTTGCTGGAGAATATGATTTTATTAGGGCTAAAGCCCGATTGGCATTAGACATGAATGCCCAATTGCCCAATTTGGTAGATCGCGCGCATATTCATTTGGTAGACGCGTATCATCCGCTATTATACCTCTATCATAAAACTTCCGGAAAGAAAACCATTCCTGTTACGCTCACACTAGATGATAAGAATCGAATATTGGTTATTAGCGGACCAAATGCTGGTGGTAAAACCGTGACCATGAAAACCATTGGTCTAAACCAATTGATGTTGCAAAGCGGGTTACTGGTTCCGGTTAGTGCTGTTTCTACCATGGGTATTTTCAAGCAACTCTTTATCCATATTGGTGATACCCAAAGTATTGAATTTGAATTGAGTACTTATAGTAGTCACTTAATGCACATGAAGTATTTTATGGAAGTGGCCAATGGTAAGACCCTGTTTTTTATAGATGAATTAGGAAGTGGAAGTGATCCCAATTTGGGTGGCACTTTTGCAGAAGTAATTATGGAAGAATTGTGCAAGAAGCATTCTTATGGGGTAGTCACTACGCACTATTTGAACCTAAAAGTAATGGCCAACCATACACCCGGTATTTTGAATGCAGCCATGCAATTTGATGAGGTAAATTTAATGCCCATGTACAGGTTGATTGTGGGCAAACCCGGAAGCTCTTATACTTTTGCCATTGCTGAAAGAATTGGACTTTCTACCAAACTCATTCAACGTGCTAGGCAACTGGTAGACGAAGACCATTTTAAATTAGACAAATTGCTCAATAGAACCGAGCAGGATTTGCAACATTTAGATAAAGAAAAGAAACAACTTAACAAACTGCTTCGTGAAAATGATCAGTTGAAAAAAGAGATGGAGAAAGTGTTGGATAAGGAAAAGCACCAGCAACAAGTAGAACTACTCAAACAACAGAATAGAATTACAGAAGATAGAATTGTCTATCTCAAAGACATGGAAAGAAAGCTTAAGCAGATTGTGCTTGATTGGAAAAAAACAGATAATAAACAAGAAGTTGTAAAGCATCTACAGAACCTTTTATTCAAACAAAAGGAAACCATTGTTGTCAACAAATTGGCTAAGAAAACAGATGCCAAATTCAAAGAAACCCATTTGGATATTGTGGTAGGTGCCTTGGTTAAATCAAAAAAGAATTACCAGGTAGGTGAGGTTAAAGAAATTAGAGGAAAAAGGGCCATTGTACAAATAGGTCTATTACCCATGAATGTAGATATGGCAGATTTGATTGCAGTAGAGAAAATTGAAGAACCCGTTAAATAGATTGATACTATTACAACTAACTCTATGCAATACCTTAAATTCAGTTGAATTCTAGATGCAAATCAGGTTTTAGGCTTATATTTCTAATCAATTCATGTTACGTCTAATCCTATTTGCCATTGGATCTTGTTTTTTACAAATGCCTGTGCATTCGCAGGTATGTGGTGGTAGTTTGGGAGACCCTGTATTAAAAATGACATTTGGTAGAGGCCCAACTGGTCCTATTATTCCTCCCTCTAGTAAAACGGGGCTTAGCTATAGCGGTTCCCCATGTGTTAGAGATGGTCAATTTAGCTTGGCTACTTTTTTCTTTGGTTGTTCCCCAACTATTTGGTATTCACCATTGGCGGGTGACCATACAGGTAATAGTTCTGTAGCGGAATCCCTTGGTTATTTTATGATGGTCAATGCCGATATTCCAGGTAAAGTCATCTATCAGGATACAGTATCTGGCCTTTGTGGCAATACCAATTATGAATTTGCAGCTTGGATCATGAATGCTGTAAAAGATAGTTCCTGTGGTTTTAATAGTATTAAGCCCAATTTGATTTTTAGAATTGAAACAGTCAATGGTGTAGTAATCAAAGAACAATCCAGTGGTGATATACCAACGGAAATAGATACCCGTAAATGGGTACAAAAAGGAACCTGTTTCATGACCCCCATTGGAAGCACGGCCGTGGTCTTAAAAATCATCAATAATGCCCCAGGTGGATGTGGCAATGATTTTGCGCTAGACGATATAACCCTTAGGCCGGGAGGCGCAGCAACCGTATCAACTTCTGTAAATGGACAAACCAATACCTTTTTTGATATCTGTGAAAATCTGCAAACAGACTTGAACATGATTGCAAGTATTTCGGGCTTAAATAACCCTCAAATGCAATGGCAGGAAAGTTTGGATTCTGGCAAAACATGGAGAGATATTGTTGGAGAAACAGGGTTAGAATACATTAGAAAATCTAGTGCGGGTGGAGGATTTCAGTACCGAATTATGGTAGCAGAAACAGGGAATTTTGGTTCTACTGCATGCCGAGTTGCATCGGAGCCCACTGTGGTCAATATCAATCCCATTGCGCCAAAATTGTCCGTGAACAATGTTGCTGCTTGTACAGGAATTAATGTGACACTTGATGCCCCCTTGGGAACGGCCTTTCAATACCTGTGGACAGGGCCAAATCAGTATCAAGATATCAGTAGCAATGCTGTGATTAGCAAGGTCAAATTTCAAGACTCAGGGTATTACCGAGTTAGAATAACTACAGATGTAGGTTGCTTAGCCATTGATAGCATTTATGTAACTGTAAATCCAGGAGTAAATCTTCAATTGCCAGTTGCTGTTACAACTTGTGAAGGTCTTGGTGTGACACTCACGGCCAATGGAGGAACTGCTTATCAGTGGAGTCCCAGTACAGGGTTATCAAATGCTACCATTGCAAATCCAATTGCCAATCCTTCAGATACTACTACTTACACAGTAAAAGTTCAAAATCAGTTTGGCTGCAGGGATTCAGGCAGAGTAGAAGTACAGGTTTGGAAAAAGCCATTAGTTTCTGCTGGTAAAGACAAAAGCATTGCATCTGGAGAAACGGTTCAATTAGACGGAACTATATCAGGTAATTATAGCAGTTTTCAATGGAGTCCAACCAGTTTCATTCTCAATCCAACCAGTATTATCCCCAGTGTTCAACCAACCCAAAGTATCCAATACATACTCACAGGTATCTCGTCTTTTGGTTGTGGCAATTATTCAGATACGGTCTTGGTAAATGTTTTTCAAGAACTCATCATTCCCAATGCTTTTTCGCCTAACGGCGATGGGATCAATGACCAATGGAAGGTTCGGGGTTTAGAAACTTATCCCGATGCCGTTGTTAGCATATTCAATAGATATGGCCAGTCCATTTTTAAGCAAAAAGGAATCTCCGTTGCTTGGGATGGCAAGAGAAATGGTCAATCACTACCCATAGGTACTTATTATTACATGATAGAATTAAATAATGGGTACGCCCCAGTCTCAGGCTCTATTCTGTTGATTCGTTGAATTGGCTGATTTTTAACCAGTTATCAGTTAGTCAATTGATTTTTTTTCAAGGAATTTGATTGGCTATAATCCTTTCTAGTATTGACTTACAGGAGATTGTCAATATCTTTTCCATTCCTATTTGTATAGTTTTTTTGGAATATCAAGCCGCAGGCTATTATTTTGCACCCGGAGAGTTGGCAGAGCGGTCGATTGCGGCAGTCTTGAAAACTGTTGACTGTAACAGGTCCTGGGGTTCGAATCCCTAACTCTCCGCAAAAAAAATAGAAGGCCCTGCATTGCAGGGCTTTTTTATTTTGTAGCGTTGTCGGGCTTGCCCGAACAAAGCGAAAAAATAAAAAACCCAAGGCCGATAGGCCTGGGCCTTCTATTTTTTATGCAGGACCCCCTCCAAACGGGATCAGTGGGACACTAATCCCCTCAAATATCTCCATCAAGAAAATCACGTCCCAAGCAAAATGTAAAAACAAAACCTCGGCACCGCCGAGGTCAAAAAAGGCATGAAAATATGCTAATAGATGCCTTCCAGAAAAATCAAACCTCGGCCTAGCCGAGGTCAAAAAATATCTCCATCAAGACAATCACGTTTAAAGCAAAATGTAAAAACAAAACCTCGGCACCGCCGAGGTCAAAAAAGCACGAACAAAAGGTAATTCATCCCCTCCAGAAAAATCAAACCTCGGCCCAGCCGAGGTCAAAAATCATGATCAATAGTTAATCATCTCACTTCCTCTCATAATACGGCACTTCATCATGGGAAACGCTCTCCTTCTGCTGCCAATATGCAGCCGTCACTACATGACCATCAGGAGTTCTCAACAACCTACCATAAACAGCATTAGTTACATTAAACAACATATTAGTCACCCCAACAGTAAATGTCTCTGGAGCAGGTGGTGCTGGAGGTGGAGGCGGAGCCCCTTCATCCGTTGAAGGTGCAGCCGCTGCCGCCACTTTAGCCGGGGGACTAGGTACAACTACCACGGTCAAATAATTGTATTCAAGAAGTGGCTTTAAAAAAGCAACCCTTTCAGGACTCACATTTTTTTCAACAATAACGCATTTAATGCCTTCAAGATCTTCAGAAATATGATTGGAGTTAATAGCCATAATGTCAAATTTGAAATTGATTTAGAAATTGCTTAAAGTATGGATGTATTCGTAAATCCAACTAAGCAAACCTGTCAAAACCATACCTGAAAGGCAAATCACAAAAGCCAATTTTGGTAAAGCGGGAACAGATATTTTTTCAATAGGTTGGTCATTGGGATCCATGAAAATTGCTTTGACCACTTTTAAGTAATAATAAAAAGAGATAATCATATTTAAGGCAGCAAAGATTACCCAAACATAATTGCCCTTTTCCGCACCTGCCATAATTAAAAAGAATTTTCCAAAAAATCCGGCAGTTGGAGGAACCCCAGCCAATGAAAATAGCGCAATGGCCAATATCCAAGAAAGGAAGGGATTGGTTTTATAAAAGCCTTTAAAATCATCAATACTTTCTTTGCCAGTGGTTGCTGATACCAGACCAATCACACCAAATGCAGCCAGGTTTGAAAACAAATAAATCAGCAGAAAATAGATGACTGAAGCCATTCCTGTTTTAGAACCTGCTGATAAACCTAAGAGTATAAAACCCACTTGTGCTATAGAAGAAAAAGCCAAGAATCTTTTTAGATTGCTTTGTCTCATTGCAAATAGGTTCCCCAACAAAATGGTTAATAAGCTTAAGAAGAATAACATGAAATACCATTCTGAAGACATGGGTTTAAAAACCACATAGAGTACTTGCAAGAAAATAAATAAAATGGCAGATTTTGAAATGACAGATAAATAAGCTGTTACAGCAACAGGAGCGCCTTCATAAACATCAGCTGTCCATAAATGAAAAGGTACTACAGACATTTTAAAACTAAATCCAGCCAGAAGCAGAATAAAAGCCAATAACTGTAATGCAGATCCATTAAGTAACGGTGTGATTTCTGTAAATACTAAAGAACCTGTTGTGCCATAAATTAAGGAAACGCCAAATAACAATAGGGCAGAAGAAAATGCAGAAGAGATAATCATTTTCATAGCTGCTTCTGAAGACTTGCGTTTGTCTAAATCAAAATTGGCAATAGCTGCTAGTGGAATGGTAGACATTTCAAGACCTAGGTAGAACAGTAATAGGTTGCCGCTTGAAATCATAAAGAACATACCTAAAAGGGTGGTCAACAGCAAAATATAAAATTCCAAAACGTGTTCGTGCTTTTTCAACCATGGATAGGCTATCAATGATACCAAGTAAACACCAAGGTTTAGCATGTTTTTCTCTAAAATCAAGAGGGCGTCGTTATGGAACATGCCACTAAATAGTCCTCCTTCCAAATTGGAAAAGAATCCTACTAGTAGATTGACCAACAACAAAATGTTGATGCCATATAACAATGTTTCATTCTTCCAGTCACTGGTTCCCACTTTTAGGAACAGCAACAAAAAGATGATGGCTATTAGCATCCATTCAGCCTTCAGTACAAAAAAATATTCGTTCAACATAGCGCAAATTTCAAATTAACTAAATCCTTATTCCTATATACCCGGTGCCACCATGGCCAACTTATTCATAATAAATTCTGTTCCTGGTTGAATTAAATTAATCAGCCAGAAAGGGGCCATACCTACAACCAAAATACCAGCAATCAATAAAATGGCTGCAGATTTTTCATACCATTTGGCATCTGTTAAGTTCTGATAACTCTCACTACCCAAGGGCCCCATAATTGATTTGCCAGCGGCTCTTAAAATATATACTGCTGTTACTACAATGGAGGCACAAGCCAAAATGGTTGCAAGTCTATACCATTTGTCCGGATTCTGCCATGAACCCATAAAGACGGTCATTTCAGCAGCAAAGCCACTAAAACCTGGTAAACCTAAAGAACACAAACCCGCAATCACAAATACTGTAGAAATAAAAGGCATGATTTTTAACAAACCACCTAGTTGAGCTACCATTCTGGTATGAGTTCTACTATAGACCATGCCAATGGCAGCAAAGAATAAAGCTGTCATTAAACCATGTGACACCATTTGCATCACTGCTCCATTAATGGAGGTTTGGGTTAACATTCCAATACCCAATAAAACAAATCCGCAGTGACTAATAGAGGAATAGGCATTGATGTATTTTAAATCGGTCTGCATCATGGTAGCAAACGCACCATAAATTATGGCAATGGTGGCTAGTAAAATAATCACCCATGCATAAGCTTGTGCCGCATCAGGCATTAAATAAGTAGCTACTCTTAAACAACCATAACCACCAAGTTTCATTGAGATTCCTGCTAAAAACATGGAAGCTGCAGTAGGCGCTGAAGCGTGACCATCTGGCACCCAAGTGTGAAAAGGAAAGATGGCGGTGAAAATGCCAAACCCAATAAATGCAAATGGAAAGAAGAGCATTTGACGGGCTAGAGGGATATTCATTTTTGCCAATTCTAATAAGTCAAAACTATGTGCACCAGCTGCCGTTTTTGAACTAAAATAAATACCCAACATACCTACCAAGATTAAGGCAGATCCGCCCATGAGCATCAACGCAAGTTTCATGGCACTATATTCCTTTTTGCCGCTACCCCAAATGCCAATTAATAAGAATTTAGGAATTACAGCCACTTCTAAGAAGAAGAACATGGTGAATACGTCTAAAGAAATAAAGAAACCATAGGCACCTAGGCTTAAGAGAACTAATAGAAAGAAAAATTCTTTTGACAAATGTTCGGTTTCCCAAGAAACCAAGATGCCTGCAACCACTACAAATGCCGTTAGTAGAATCATTGCAATACTAATACCATCTACACCAATATGATATTGCAAGTTCAGTGGCCCATACCATTTTTGTACGTATTCAAATAGCATTTGTGATTGGTTGCCCGCAGCCCTTTGTTCATAATAAGCCATCAAGAGTTTACCACCTAAGGCCAATTGCAATAGAGATCCAATTAAAGCAATTACCCGAATTTGTTTTAAACCACTTGCCAAAAGAATAGCAATGGCTGTGGCTAAGGGAAATAGGAGAAATAATGTTAGGTTCATGTCAATATTTTATTTCCAGAGATAAATAAATACCAATACCAAGCCCGCAATGCCACCAAAAAAGTACAAAGCATAGTCCTGTACTTTTCCTGATTGAATGCCCTTGATTAATTCAGAAAGTTTTGCTGTTATTTTTCCCAACAAATTCATTAAGCCGTCTACAATGTTTTTATCAAACCATGCAGCAGGTTTTCCAATTAAATTGAATAGAATTTTCTTTGTTACAAACAGATATACTTCATCAATATAAAATTTATGATAAGCTGCTTTATAAATACCTCCCATTTGTTGGGCAATACGGGTAGGTAATTCCGTTTGAGTTTTAAACATTCTAGTAGCTAGTAAAATACCACCCAATGCTAGTGATACAGGCAAAATAGAAAAAGTAATGGGTACATGAGATTCAATTGGCAATCCATCTGATGTTACCCACTGTGCAATGGGAACAAATCCTGCTACCACAGCCAAAACTGCCAGAAGAATCAAGGGGATTTTCATAGTAAGTGTTCCTTCTCCATGGTGGTGACCGTGTAATTCAGCTGGTTTGCTCCAAAAGATATTATAATACAAGCGGAACATATAAAAAGCCGTAAGACCAGAAGTAAGTAAAGCCACTCCATAAATGAATCTGTTGGATTCAAAAGCAGCCATTAAAATTTCTTCCTTACTAAAGAACCCTGAGAATGGGGGAACACCCGCAATAGCCAAGCAAGCAATTAAGAAACTAATATGAGTTATGGGCATTAGTTTGCGAAGTCCTCCCATGTCTTTCATTTCATTGCTATGCACCATATGAATCACAGCACCTGCACCTAAGAATAATAGTGATTTAAAGAATGCATGGGTAAATAAATGGAACATAGAACCCATATAACCCAAGCCGTCTTCTCCACCATATTTTGATACGCCTAAAGCAAACATCATATAGCCAATCTGTGACATGGTTGAATAGGCCAAGACCCTTTTAATATCGGTTTGTGTACAAGCAATGACTGCGGCAAAAAAGGCAGAAAATACGCCAGTATACATGACTAGTTTTAAAGCTTCTGGATCTGATAATGCAAATACAGGAAATAATCTAGCTACTAAGAATACACCTGCCACAACCATGGTAGCAGCATGGATCAATGCAGAAACTGGTGTTGGGCCTTCCATGGCATCGGGCAACCAAATATGTAAGGGGAACATGGCTGATTTACCGGCGCCACCAATAAATACAAGGATCAAACCCCAACTCAATGCAGAAATACCCATGAAAGATGCGGCATTAATATCTGACAAATAAGGAGAAGCGGTACTTAATCTTTCTATTAATAATCCAAAGTCTAATGTCTTTGTATAGAAAGCCAAAGTTAGAATGCCTATCAAAAATCCAAGGTCAGCAAATCGGGTAACAATAAACGCCTTTTTGGCTGCGGCCACTGCCGATGGTTTTTCAAAATAAAATCCAATCAACAAGAAAGAAGAAACACCCACTAATTCCCAGAACAAATAAATCTGGAAAATATTGGAAGACAATACCAGGCCTAACATAGAAAAGGTAAACAACGATAAGAATGCAAAATAAGTTGCAAATCTTTCTTCACCCTTCATATAGCCCAAACTAAATAAATGTACCATTAAAGAAACAAAGCTTACTACCACCAACATCATCACCGTAATAGGATCAATCATCAATCCAATATTGATGGATAAGTCAGGAGCAAATTCCAACCAATTGTATTGGAATACCACTAATTTTTGGAATACACCATTGACTTTGCCACTCACAAAAAAGTATTGGTAGGCCGTTTGCAATGATAATAAGGTAGATACTAATAAGGACAGGGTTCCTATTACACCAGCACTGGAAGAGAGGTGTTTTCTTCCAAACAAACCCAATACCAAAAAGCAGGCAAGGGGTAGTAAGGGAATTAGGGCAATTTGAAGCGTTTGGCTCATGATAAGAGATTATGGTTCCTTTCTTACAATTAATATTTCATTTCGCTTGCGTCTTCTATGTCAATAGAATGATGGCTACGATATAGGTTGATGATAATGGCAATGGCCACTGCGGCTTCAGCAGCTGCAATAGTGATGATAAAAATGCTAAAAAACACACCACCCAATTTGTCAGGGTAGAGGTATTTGTTAAAGGCCACAAAATTTATGTTCACGCTATTGAGCATTAACTCAACAGACATTAACATGGTAATCATGTTTCTTCTTGTAAATAATCCATAAGCACCAATAAAGAATAAAGCCGTGCTTAGAAAAAGTATATGGGTCAAAGGAATGCCGGTCATGATTTAAGATTGAAGATTATTAACGGGTTCTTTCTGTTTTAAGGCTATAACAATACAACCAATCATGGCTGCTAATAACAACATACTGATTAACTCAAAAGGCAATAAATAACCATGATCTGTTGTAGAAAGCATTTGTCTACCAATATCACCCACTTTTAATTCAAATGCTGCAGGATTCTCTGGCGTTTTGAATTGATAGAGACTGATTTGTCTGGCAGTATATGCCAATCCACTTAAGGCGGCTAGTATGGCAAAAATGTTTCGTTTAAGTATGGGTTTGGGCATTTCTTCACCAGACTTAATGGTTAAGAAAATAGAAAAGATAATTAACACCACAATACCACCTACATATACAATGATTTGAACGGCGGCTAAGAATTCCAATTGCATCCAGAAATACAAAGACGCAATTCCAATTAAAGAAAATAGCAGCCAGATGGATGCTCGGAAAATCTTCCTAGTTGTTACCGCCAATAAACCTGTTCCCAGGATAAAAGCGGCAATGATGTAAAAAATAATAGATGCTGCACTCATATTGTTAAGTTTCTATGCTTAATAATTATTCAACCCCGGCCCTTAGTTTTGAACCGGGTTTATTCAATGGTTTGGTTAATTGTCCGCGAGTATATACACTATGCTCAAATGTGTTAGCCATTTTGATGGCGTCAGTTGGACAAGCTTCCACACACAAGCCACACATGGTGCACAATTCCAAATGGTATACAAATGTGTCAATAGCTTTCTTTTTCTTTCCTTCTGGGCTAATGTCAAATTTGTTAATGATTTTGATGGTACCATTGGGGCAAGCCAATTCACAGGCAGAGCAACCAGTACAAGCGTGTTCATTTGCTTCATCGTGGGTCATCACCACTTCTCCTCTAAAACGTTCTGGTAGATTTAATTCCAAACGGTTGTCGGGATATTGTTGGGTAATAATTTCCTTGTGGTGGGTGAAATAATAGCCAGTTCTTCTCATCCCTACTAATAAGGATTTGAGGGCGCTATAAATGTCTTTGAAATATTCTTTTATAAACATCTGTCTGATGGTTTAAAATCATTAAAAATGCCAGCCTTTAATGGCTACCAGTGTCATCAAAATCAAATTAAACATGCTAATGGGTAATAAGTATTTCCACTCCAAATTCAAGAGTTGGTCTACGCGCAATCTTGGGAATGTCCAACGGAACCACATGATCAAGAAAATCAAGAAAAATGTTTTTCCAAAGAACCAAAGAAAAGAGGGGATATAATCCATGATATGGTTAAATGCATCCCAGTTTCCAATATGAAAAGGCATCCATCCTCCTAAAAATAGGGTAGCGCCAATAGCACAAACAATAAAGATATTGATGTATTCTGCCAAAAAGAATAACGCGAATTTCATTCCAGAATATTCAGTATGAAAACCAGCAGTCAATTCTGATTCGGCTTCAGCCAAATCAAAAGGTGCACGATTGGTTTCGGCAGTTACGGCAATTAAAAAAATGACAAAAGAAATGACGGCAGGAATATGACCTTTAAAAATCCACCAACCATTTTGTTGAGAAAGAACAATATCATTCAAACCCAAACTTCCAGTTAATACAATAATACTTAGTACGGATAATCCAACGGATAATTCATAACTCACCATCTGTGCACCACTTCTCATAGCACCCAATAAAGAGTATTTATTATTACTAGCCCATCCGGCCATTAAAATACCAATGACTGACACCGAAGAAATGGCGGATACATATAGTACGCCAATATTAATATCCCAAATATGAAATCCTTTGGCAAATCCAATAGGAGCTAAGACTAGCATAGCTACCATCATAACTATAAATGGAGCCAAATTGAAAAGAAATTTATCTGCTCCATCAGGCGTGAGCCCCTCTTTCATAATCAGTTTAACGGTATCTGCCAAGCTTTGAAACATTCCTTTGGGACCAACTCTATTTGGCCCTAAACGAATTTGAATCCAAGCAGCAACTTTTCTTTCCATGATTACCAGCACCAGTCCAAGTCCTGCAAAAAGGGCAATGGCCAAAACACCAACAATCACAAATTCAAAAAACAGGGCTAGGTTGGGAGAGAAGGTTTTATTGAGCCATTCCTGCACCAAGGTTGTTATACTTTCTAAACTAAACATGTTTGCCACTTAGGTTTGAAAAAATATTTCTAATTATCTATCAATATCAGGAATCACTAAATCCAATGTTCCCATGGATGCTACCAGGTCTCCTAATTTTTCTCCACGCGTCATGTGATCCAACGCAGAGAGATTAGAAAATCCAGGAGAGCGGAATTTGATTCTATAAGGGGTTGTACCACCCTCACTAACTATATATACACCCAATTCACCTCTGGCCGTTTCAACGCGTTGATAGAATTCACCTTTTGGTAATTTTAATACGGCCTTGGTTTTGGCTTGGTAATCACCGTCTGGAATATTATCAATTAATTGCTCAACAATGCGAATAGATTGTTGCATCTCTCTTAAACGAACCATATACCTAGCAAAACTGTCTCCTGCTGTTTCTAGTACTTCATCAAATTCCAGTTTACTATAAATTTCATAGGGATAGAGTTTTCTAACATCGCAAGAAACACCACTGCCACGGCCAGCTGGGCCAGTAACTCCATATGAAATGGCGTCCTCGGGTGAAAGGTATCCAACCCCTTTCATCCTGTTTTGGAAAATGATATTTCCAGTAACTAATTCATCGTATTCGTGAATCTTGCTTTTATATAATTGTAAAAAATTCTTAACCCTTGATTGGAAATTAGGGTGTAGGTCTGCCATTACACCACCTGGTACCATATAGTTCATGGTTAACCTTGCACCACAGGTTTCTTCCATAATGTCATTAATGGTTTCCCTTTCACGAAAAGCGTGGAAGAAGGGTGTGAAAGCACCTAAGTCCATGGCCATGGCTCCCCACCAAAGTTCGTGTGAGGCAATCCTAGTTAATTCATCCATTAAAACCCTAATCACTTGGGCTCTTTCTGGAACTTCAATTTGTAACCCTTTTTCTACACAAAGGGCACAGGCATGGTTGTTGATATGGGCAGAGAGGTAATCCATTCTACTAGTAGTATAAATGAATTGACGATAGCTCAGACTCTCGCACATTTTTTCAATAGAACGATGTATATAGCCTAAGTGGGGCTCTACTTTTTTAATGGTCTCTCCATTGAGTGTTATCACTAGATGCAAAACCCCATGCGTGGCAGGGTGTTGTGGACCAACGTTGATAACCAAATCTCCTTCTACTGTTTTTCCTATTTCTTCAACCATTGTAATTTGTTTTTCAAGAAACGAATCCTTCTTTTTTTACCGTTAAAGTTTGATCATATTGATAGGGTCTTCATAGTCCTTTCTCAAAGGGTAACCCACCCAATCATCAGTAAGAAGCAATCTTCTTAAATCTGGGTGTTCTAAAAATTGCACACCAAATAGGTCATAAACTTCACGCTCTAGCATTTCTGCTGTACGCCAGATATCTGAAACGGTCATTATTTCTGGATTGGTTTTATCCAGTTTTACTTTTACCACAATATTGTCCAGTGTAGTGGTGCTTCTTAAATGATACACCATGGTAAAATGGGTTTTCCAATCTACACAGGTAAGACAAAACATAAAATTGAAAGGAGCAGATACAAAGTTGCGGAGTTTTAAAGCGGATGCTTTCCACTCTGATGCTTCCAAAAACAGGTTAACCCATTCTCCTCCATCTTCAAAAACAGCTGATGGAAGCAATTCAGTTAGTACATTTTTCAGTTCCTCGTTGGTCATAATAAATAAGTATGGTTATGGTAACTGTTTCATTTGTTCCTTAGTCATGCCAGATTTGATTTTTTCTTGCAGACTAATCAATGCATGTAATAAGGCTTCAGGTCTTGGAGGGCATCCAGGAATATAAACATCCACAGGAATTACGTGGTCAGCGCCTTTTACCACTGAATAAGTATTATAAAAAAAAGGGCCTCCGCTAATGGCGCAGGCACCCATGGCAATCACATATTTTGGATCGGCCATCTGGTCGTATAAGCGTTTTAATACAGGGGCCATTTTATTAACAATGGTTCCAGCAATGATAATCACATCGGCCTGTCTTGGAGTAGCCCTTGCTACTTCAAAACCAAAACGAGAAAAGTCATATTTGGCAGAGGCAACAGCCATCATTTCAATACCACAACAACTGGTAGCAAAAGTTAAAGGCCATAATGAATTGGATCTAGCCCAATTAATAACATCGTCTAATTTACTCAAAACAATTCCGCCACCCGGTGTTTCATGAACTTGTCCGGGAAATCCAACTGCTGTATTTTCTGGTACACCCATATAATTAAGATAAGGTTGATGAATGTTTGATAATTAAATCCATTTTAAAGCACCTTTTTTATGGGCATATAAAAAGCCCATGAAAAGGATAAACATAAAAACGATGATTTCAAAAAGGGCAGTCATACCTAGTTCCTTCACCACCACAGCCCATGGATACATAAAGACCAATTCCACGTCAAAAATCAGGAAGATCAAGGCAAATAGGTAATAACCTACATTAAATTGGTTCCAAGGAGAGCCTTCAGAGGGAATTCCACACTCATAAGCCAGACCCTTTTGGGGGTTCTTGGTTCCTTTAACAAAAATCTTTGCAATTAAAATACCACCAGCAGAAAATGCTATAGCGGCAGCGATTAGAACAATCAAATAAGCAGCACCCATAATGTTATTTTGCAGGCATGAAGTTAGTGCTTTCAATTTACTACAAACATTGATATTGCGCACATTCAGATATGATTTTTGTCATAGTTTTTTCAACAGTCTCTGGAAATCTTATTCAGGGTTGTATTGTTTGTTACCTTTGACCCAAACCCACAGTTTTGAAACAGCTTTCTGCCGTCAATCACTATTTCTGGAAATACAGGTATCGTTTTTTTATAGGGATGATATTTGTTGTGCTAGCCAACTATTTTGCAGTGCTAGCGCCACAAATAACGGGTTATGTAGTCAATTTGGTGCAACAGCACTTGCCAGGCGCCAAACAAGTAGTTAGAAAACCCAACCATGACCTTGTGGTGGATTTTTTCATCAGGAATCTAGAAAACAGAGAATTTGATTTTGGAACTTTAGTGGCCATTTGCAGTTTAACTATTTTAGGATTAGCCATTTTAAGGGGGATTCTCATGTTTTTTATGCGTCAGACCATTATTGTCATGAGTAGACATATTGAATTTGACCAGAAAAATGAGATTTTTCAACACTATCAACAGTTGGATACCCAGTTTTATAAAGAAAATACTACGGGGGATTTAATGAATAGAATGGCAGAAGACGTGAGTAGGGTTAGAATGTATACTGGCCCGGCAGTCATGTATTTAATCAATCTTGTTGCCTTGATTGGATTTTGTGTAGTCAGTATGCTTAGAAAAGATGCCATGCTCACTTTATATGTATTGGCACCACTTCCCATTTTAGCCATTACCATTTATATGGTCAACAGCGTTATCAATAAAAAGAGTGAAAGAATTCAAGCTTTATTATCCGATTTAACTACCAATGCACAGGAATCTTATTCCGGTATCAGGGTTATTAAATCATTTGTTCAGGAGAAAGCCATGTTGGGCTTTTTTAAGAAAAATAGCGAAGATTATAGGATTCAAGCAGTGGGTTTGGCAAAAGTTGAATCTATTTATTTTCCAAGTATGGCCTTGATGATTGGATTGAGTACCCTTTGCACCATATGTATTGGGGGATTACAGGCTTTAGAAGATCCAAGTAAGGTAGGGTTGATTGTGGAGTTTGTGATCTATATAAATATGCTCACTTTTCCAGTTAGTGCCATTGGATGGACGGCCAGTATGATTCAAAGAGCAGCAGCTTCTCAGAAGCGCTTAAATGAATTTTTGAAAACAGAGCCTGTAATTAGGAATACCAAAGAAAAAGGCTTGGACAAAATCACTGGTGATATTGAATTTGAATCAGTTGATTTTACCTATCCCCATACTGGGATTCATGCTATTAAAAACCTTAACCTACAAATTAAAAAAGGAGAGAAGCTACTAGTTCTGGGTAGAACGGGTAGTGGTAAAACCAGTTTGGCACAATTGCTTTTAAGGTTTTATGATCCGGCAGCTGGAAGAATATTGATTGGTGGAAAGGATATTCGGAATATGGATCTTACTACACTAAGAGAAAATATCAGTTATGTTCAACAAGATGTATTTCTATTTAGTGATACGGTAACCGACAATATTAGTTTTGGTTTATCAGAAGCCGCTAGCCAAGAAAGAGTAGTTCAAGCAGCTCAATCTGCCAATGTTCACCAAGAAATACTTGGTTTTGAAAAGGGATATGATACCATGATTGGTGAAAGAGGCGTTACTTTAAGTGGTGGTCAAAAACAAAGAATTTCTATTGCGCGCGCACTGATTAAAACACCTGAAATCATTGTATTTGATGATTGTTTAAGTGCAGTTGATGCCAAAACAGAGCACGAGATTCTTGGAAATTTGTATGGATATTTAAACGACAAAACAGCCATTGTAATTACCCATAGAATTTTTTCCAGTTTCAGGTTTAATAATATCATTGTTTTAGAAGATGGACAAATCATTGAAAATGGCACACACGAGCAACTCATGCAGGCTAATGGATATTATGCAGAATTGTATAAAATGCAATTGATGCAAGAGGATGTTGGGACTGTTTAAAACTATCTTGGCAAAATTTTGGTAATTCTGAAACATCCCTATATTTGTGACACTTAAAAGATTACGCAACTTAAACCAAATCAACTGTGTCGTTCGAGAACAACGAGAAAAAAATGGATAGCGTTTATAGCAAACGTATCAGGGCGGGAAAGAGAAGGACCTATTTTTTTGATGTGAGGGCTACTAGGGGAAACGACTATTTCCTGACCATTACAGAAAGCCGCAAACGCTTTGACAATAATGGTTATGACCGACACAAGATTTTCCTGTACAAAGAGGATTTTAACAAGTTTATCAAGGCATTGGCAGAAGCCGTGGATTATGTGAAAACAGACCTAATGCCAGATTTTGATTTTGACGCATTTAACCACGAATATCCAGAAGGGGAAGAAGGTGGAGATTACGAGCAAGAATCATCAGCGGTAAGCCCTGTTGCAATAGCAGAACCAGTTGTTGAAACAGTGCCTGAACCAGTTGCTGTAGCAGCTGCTCCTGTAGAAGAAGAAACACCCATTGTTTTCAATAATCCTACGGCCAACGAGGAAGTAGATAAGTGGTAATAATAAAATTGTCCCATTAATTGACTCATAAAAAAGACCCGATTCATTGAATCGGGTCTTTTTTATGAAATAGTAATAATCTAGTTTTGCTAAAGCAATTTTGACATCCAAAGATCACATCCACAATGCCCCGAATTTCCCATGGGTGCATCTAGGTATTGAAACCCAAATTGTTCATAGACTTTAACTGCTTTGGATAATTCAGGCATGGTTTCTAAGTACACCGTTTGGTAACCATTCTCTTTGGCCCAGTTCATCACATGATTGATCATTTTTTGTCCCAAACCTTTGCCCCTAGCATCTTTGGCTAAATACATTTTCACCAATTCGCAAACTCTTTCAGGTAATCCTTCTGTTGGAAATATACCTGCACCTCCTAATATTAAGCCATCTGAGTCAGCAACAAAATAGGCTGAGCCAGCTTGGTTATTAAATAAAGCGTGTAAGTTGTCAGTACTTGCATCAAAATAAACCGTACCAGGTTTGTTGGCTCCAAATTCTTCCAAAGCTGTTCGGATAATTAAGGCAATAGCAGCATTGTCTCTGGGCTCAATAGGTCTGATACTTATTTCCATTTATTTTGCTTTACGGAATTGTTTAAAACTATTGATCAATCCATTAGTAGAACTATCATGCGCAGTTACTTTTTCAGTGGCTTCTAATTCTGGTAAAATTTGATTGGCTAATTGTTTGCCTAATTCAACCCCCCATTGGTCAAAACTGAAAATATTCCAAAGAACACCTTGTACAAAAATCTTGTGTTCATACAGGGCAATTAAAGCCCCCAAACTATGAGGATTGATTTCTTTTACCAAGATGGAATTAGTAGGCTTGTTTCCAGCAAACACTTTAAAAGGAGTCAATTTTTTAATCTCTTCTTCCGTTTTCCCTGCTTTCATCAATTCAACTTTTACCTCATTTTCCGTTTTGCCATTCATTAATGCTTCTGTTTGAGCAAAGAAGTTAGACATCAACTTCATATGATGGTCACCAGTTGGATTATGGCTAATAGCCGGAGCAATAAAGTCACAAGGAATTAGTGGGGTACCTTGGTGGATTAGCTGATAAAATGCGTGTTGACCATTGGTGCCAGGTTCACCCCAGATTACTGGGCCTGTGGCATAGTTAACAGGATTACCATTCCTATCAATACTCTTACCATTGCTTTCCATATTGCCTTGTTGAAAATAAGCTGCAAAGCGGTGTAGGTATTGGTCATAAGGCAGTATAGCTTCACTTTGAGCACCCATAAAGTTGGTG